>JAZOPY010000058.1:0-9189 GCA_045655825.1 Candidatus Cryptobacteroides sp.
AAGGTCTTCGTGTCTGTTTGCCACGGCACAGTCGAAGATGGCTACAACCACGCTAGGGTCGCCTCCTGTGAGTCTCCATGCGTCCTTTACGCCTACGTCAGCGCCTGGGACAGCGTTCTCGTCAATGCTGCCGTCATTGTATAGATTCCATTGGTATGAGACGTATTCATCATTGAACATGCCGTTCTGCTCTGGGTTCTGGGACTTTGTCATAGGCATGGCCTCGAACGGATGTACCTGGCCTTCCCATACCGGCTGTACGAGTCTGTTGTACTGGATGGAACGCACTCTGCGGGATGCTGCCATCTTCTCTGCAATCTCCTCTGCGCTTGTCTGTTCGTCAAAGGATATCATGAACCACTGGTCCAGGCCATATTTGCGTGCAACTTCCATGTTCTTTGGCTGCACCGGAAGGACTGACCTCAATGTCGAGCCTTCGACCCCGTCAAGCAGCTCTTGCGAAACCTCCGCAAGTCTGCCCTCTTCTATAGCCTTTACGCTCTGCGCGTCCAGTCTGACCAGAAGTGTTCCCTGTGCAATCTCACCGTCTGTTCCCCCCACCAGCTTGGCGCTCAGTTCAGGAGATTCCTGCAGACCTTGAGCGCTCTCTGGAAGTTCCTTCGTACATGCTATGCCGACAAACGCAAGCGCTGCCAGCAGAATGTGTGAATTTTTCATATGTTATTCGGTTTTTATTTTCAGTGTAGCTTTCTTTACGCCTTTGCCGCTTACCTCCACGGAGATGTCTCCCGGCTGCGTGCCAGCCTGCACGAGCACTGTAAGCTGGCCGCTGAAAAGATGCATCTGCGGCTGCTGGAATGACTCCAGACATGTCGGATCGCCATTGGCAATCGCCTTGAACGAGCCTGCTCCTGAGACCTTTACCTTCACGAGCCTGCTGTCCACAGGGACAGGATTGCCGTCTTTGTCAACAAGGCTGACGTTGACATAGCAGAGGTCCTCGCCGTCTGCCGTCAGCACATCTCTGTCTGGCGTAAGCTTGATTGCTGCTGCCTTGCCGGCTGTACGCACCACCTTTTCGGCTGCTGCCTTACCTGAGGCGTCATACGCTACCACGCGTATCTCTCCCGGCTGGTAAACGACGTCGTTCCACATAAGGCGGAAACGCTCCATGGCTTTTTCTCCCAGACATGGAGTTTGTCCGTCTGCCTTTGCAAAGGTACGTACTCCTTGTGACTTACCGTTCACAAACAGTTCGGCAGAAGGGTATGATGTGTAGACGAAAACAGGCGTTACCTCGCCTTCACGTCCCTCCCAGTTCCAGTGCGGAAGCACATGAAGGGTCTCTTCGGACTTGTTCCACTGACTGCGATAGAGGTAATATCTGTCTTTAGGAATTGATGCAAGGTCGATGATTCCGAAAACGGAAGAATGGTTAGGCCATGCGTCTGTATCGTATGGCGAAGGCTCGCCGAGGTAGTCGAATCCTGTCCACACAAACTGGCCGATGCACCAAGGATAGTCCTCGTCCGCTGCAAAGTCGTTGTCAGGAATGTTTGACCACCAGCAGTATTCAGTATCGTATGATGAAGACTGATGGTCATCGTGCATGATGGCTGCACCCAGCTTGGCAGGGAAGTGATATACTCCGCGCGAACTTACAGTAGAAGCTGTCTCGCTTCCGAGGATGATGCGCTGCGGAAGTATCTGATATGCAGGAATATAGCGGTCAACCTTATAGTTGAATCCCACAATGTCCAACTGCTCAGCAAAACCATTGATCACCACGGCGTTATACTGATCCATTCCGCATGTCACCGGCCTTGTAGGGTCCTCTCTGTGACAGATGTCCTGCAGCCATTTCGCAACTGCCAGACCTTCCGGCTTCCACTGCGAAGGAACTTCGTTTCCGATGCTCCACATCACCACGGACGGGTTGTTGCGGAAATGATGAAGCATGTTGAGCATGTCTCTTTCCGCCCAGGTCTGTCCGTTGCCGCTGTCCAGGTTGAAGAACCTGTGATAGCCGTTCTCGCATTTTGCGATGTCCCACTCGTCGAAATTCTCGCACATGACCATGAATCCCATCTCGTCGCAAAGTTCGATGAGCTCCTCGGCAGGCATGTTGTGAGAGGTTCTGATCGCGTCGCACCCCATGTCCTTGAGCATTGTGAGCTGACGTCTGATGGCTGCCTTGTTGACCGCTGCTCCGAGCGGACCGAGGTCGTGGTGCAGACATACTCCGCGGAACTTGCGTGCCTGACCGTTGAGGAAGAATCCCTTGTCAGGGACGATCTCTATGGTTCTGAATCCGAAACGTGAGTATGTCATGTCCTGCAGTTCCTGGCCGTGGGTGACGCTGATCGCAGGTCTTTCCATATTCCAGTCTGTATCGATCGATCCTCCGAGGTAGACCTCTGTGCATGCATGATACAGATAAGGAGATTCCGGTGACCAGAGCATCGGGCTCTGCACGACGATATTCTGTTCTACTTCTCCATTGAAAAGCTGTCTTGTGTCAGTTGCCAGGGCGATTGTGTTACCCTCAGAGCCGTCCATGATCCTTGTCCTTACGGTAACGACGGTTCCGTCTTCAATACCTTCAATCCTGGTCTTTACATTGACTGTCGCATAATCCTTTTCGATATGCGGTGTGGTGACGTTTGTTCCCCAGACAGGGACATGCACCTTCGGCAAAGTGATATGACGAACCTTTCTATACAATCCCGCACCCGGATACCAGCGTGATGACTGCTCCCTGTTTTCAAGCAGCACGACAATTTCGTTCGCTCCTGCGCAAAGCTGTTCTGTCACATCGCAATGGAACGAGTTGTATCCGTATGGCCAGAAGCAGACCTTCTCACCGTTGACATATACCTGTGCCTCGCTCATCGCTCCGTCGAACATGAGGATGTGCCTGCGGCCGTCAAGTTCTTCGGCAGAAACATCGAGAGTGCGTCTGTATGCGCCCTTGCCCATGTACGGCAGACCTCCGGTGCGGCCGGTCTTTTCAGTCGCAACATCCTCTCCGTTCTGCACGACAGCTACGGTCTGCAGGTCATTGGCCTTGTCGAACGGTCCGTAAATCGCCCAGTCATGAGGCACGGAAACAGCCTCCCATCCTTCTGTAGCCTCGATGTCATGCCCTTTGCGGAAGTCCCACTCCTTCAGGATGATCTCGCTGCGCTGAGCCTGTGCGAAAGCTCCTGCTGCAGTAATTATAAATGATAGTGTTACCAGTAATCTTTTCATATTGTCATCTATTCCTTGAAAGGATCCAATATTATCGTTGCCTTGCCGTTCTTGAATGCACCCTTGTCGTATGCATTCCAGCCCAGTGCTGCATAATTTGCAGGCTTCCATACCCCATCGGTCTGAGGCTCCCAGTAGAACACTCCATGGCAGTCTTCGATCTTTTTAGTCTCGTCGAGGATGTACTGGACAGCATCTTTCGACATCTGAGGCTCCCATACAGGAAGTCCGATCTCACAGATCATGACAGGCTTGCCGTAAGCGGAAGTCAATGCCTTGATGTTGTCGATACATGCGTCCACGTTAGGCTTCCATGCACACCAGCCGTTGTTTTCCCACCAGGTAGGGTAGAGTGAAAGGCCGATGATATCATATTTCACCTTGCTGGTCTTCAACATGCTGAACAGCCACTTGCATTCGTTTGCCTTGTGACCCTCGCTTCTGTGGATGATTACCTTTGCCTCTGGATACACACTCTTTACAGCATCGTAGCCCTTGTTGGCAAGGATGGCGAAATTGGTCGCGTCGCTGCTGATCTTTCCGACAGGATGCAGCATGCCGCTGTTAGTCTCGTTGCCGACCTGCACCCACTCTACATCCACGCCATTGTCCTTGAGCAGCTGAAGAGTTTCTTTCGTGTGTTCTTCAAGTTTGGATGCGAGTTCGTAAACCGGAAGATCTGCCCATGCTGCCGGAGTCTTCTGGTTTGACGGATCCGCCCATGTGTCGCTGTAGTGGAAGTCGATCATGATTCTCATTCCAAGCTCCTGCGCACGCTTGGCCTTAACAAGGACGTCTTCCTTGGCGCACCAGCCTCCGTCCGGATTTACCCATACGCGCAGGCGTATAGAGTTGAATCCCAACTCCTTCATCAGAGCTGTACATTCCATCTCCTTTCCGTCGGATGTGTAGAATTTCTGCCCGTCGCCTTCCATCTGAGTGAGCCAGCTGATGTCTGCTCCTTTTGCATAGTCGCCTTTTTCAGCCGGTGGCGGAGTCTGCTGTTCCTCTTTATCGGGTTTCTGAATGTCCGGCTGGTAGCCTGTAGGTCCATAAGGATTCTTTTCGCATGCAATAAACATGATTGCTGCGCAAAATGTGATCAGTGTACGGTTAAGATTCATAGTGGTATTAAAATATCATACAAAGTTAACAGAAAATTGAAAATTATTATCTTTGCAATTGCCCAAATAACACTGAAACAATGAGGAAATTATTCTATACGTCATTATTGGTCTTCGCTTTGGCTTCCTGCTCAGAAAATTACGAGCATCCTATGGAGGGCGCGCTGAGTAAGGTCGACCAGGCTTTGGAGCACATGCCGGAATATGTGGCTCTCAAGGAAAACAGGATAAATGTCATATCGGAGTCGTTGTCAGCAGAGGATCTGACACTCCAGCAGAAGTATGCTATATATGGTCGCCTCTTCGAGGAATATGCACCATATCAGTTTGACAAGGCACGCGAAATGCTTGAGATGCAGGAGATGATTGCCGATACATTGGCTGACCAGTCGTTAAAGACGACCGCTCTTCTGAACAAGGCTTTCCTTCTGACAACATCAGGACTTTATCACGAAGCCGATCAGACCTTTTCCCAGCTGGATACATTGTCGTTTGATTATCAGCAGAAGATATTGTGGTACAATGCCCGACAGAAGTTCCTCACTGATTACCAGGCATACCTCAAGACATCAGGCATAGATCTTCCCGAAGCCTCAAAGATCAGTTCTTATCAGAACCTTATTCTGGAGAATACCCCTGAGGACTCCTATCTGAACAGACATATTTCCATCATGCTACTGATCTGGGCAAACAGATGGGAGGAGGCATACGAAGAAAACATGCGTCTTATCGAGACGTTGAACAAGTCATCGCGCGATTATGCGGTCCAGGCCTACTGGCAGGGATTCATCTGTGAGAATCTTGAGAGAAAGGAAGAGAATATCCAATGGTGGATAGAGTCGGCTGTCTGTGACATAAAGGGAGCGATAAAGGATAATGCTGCATTATGCTCAATCGCAATAAAACTCACCGATCCGAGAGACACCGAGCGTGCATTCAGGTATATCCGTCTCTCACTTGAAGATGCCATCTTCTACAATGCCAAGCTCCGCATGGTGCAGATTGCTTCCACAATGCCTTGGATCGAGAAGACTTATATCGACGGCCAGACTGCTCAGGTCGAAGAAACTCGTAAGTATTTGATATTTATCTCTTTGGCTGCACTGCTACTGCTCATATCTATTTTATTTATGTTCCGCCTTCATATACAAGGAAAGAAAAAGGCGAGGACTATCGAAAGTCAGAATACCATGCTGGCTGAGTCTAATCAATCCATTATCCATACAGAAGAAACCCTGCGCAGGACAAATCTGGAACTTGTGGAGGCAAATGCTGCCAAGGAAGAGTATCTTGGATTGTACCTGTCAATGTGCTCTGGCTACCTTGACAAGCTCAAGAAGACTATTGCCAGAGAGCAATACGAGTCCGAACTGAAGAATTTCTACAAGACCTTTGACCGCTCTTTCCTGCAGCTATATCCGTCATTCGTGGATGATTTCAACTCTCTTCTGAAAGAGGACAGCAGGATTGTTGTCAAGGATGGTGAACTGCTTTCGACAGAGCTTAGAATCTTTGCCCTGATAAAGCTGGGTATCACCCAGTCGTCCCATATCGCATCTCTTCTCCGCTACTCTGTAAATACCATCTATAACTACAGGGCTCAGATCAAGAATGCAGCTCTCTCAGATAGAGAAAATTTTGAGGAAATGGTGCGTAATATAGGTTCTAAGCGTTAATTATTTCCACTTTAGTACAGTTTTCTTTTAAGGTATAAAATATTGATAAATAATATTTTATCGTGGATAATCCCTTTAAGATTATCCACTTTTTTATTTTAAACAATCGTGTATATTAAAGATAAATCCACTTTTTTGGCATGAAAAAATGATGCAATATTTTGTAAATCAGTTAAATATGTATCCACTATCCACTAATTTAGCCCTCGCTGCTCATACATGTGCGCGTGCAACATTTATTTTTCTTAAATTTGAAAGACGAACAAAATAAAGGTTCGAAACACAGTATTAACACATAAACACTAACCCATGAAACACCTAACTTACAGAATCGCCCTTATCTTTGCGATAATGGGTCTGAGCTGCGCCAGCGCGTTTGCTCAGCAAGTGAAAGGTACAGTCAAGGATTCAGCAGGTGAGCCTGTAATAGGCGCTGCAGTCGTTGTCGAGGGTACTACTCTCGGTGTGACAGTGGATCTTGACGGTAATTTCGTGTTTGACAAGGCAGTCCCTGCAGACGCTGTCCTCGTTGTGACCTCGATAGGTTACAAGACAGCCAAGGCTCCTGCAGCTCCGTTTGTGGAGTTTGTCCTTGAAGAAGACGCGGAAATGCTCGAAGAAGTGGTGATGATCGGATACGGTACTCAGAAGAAGGCCGTGGTATCAGCAGCCATTTCGACAGTCGGCTCGGAAATGCTCGACAAGGTCGGCGCAGTCCGTATCGACGACGCACTCAAGGGAATGACCCCTGGTGTGAACGTAACATCAAACTCAGGACACCCTGGTGCCGGTTCTCAGATCCGCATCCGTGGTATCGGTACCATCAACGACTCGAATCCTCTTTATGTAGTGGATGGTATGGCTGTTGACGGAGGTATCGACTACCTCGCACCAAGCGACATCGAGCGTATCGACATCCTCAAGGACGCAGCTTCCTGCGCGGTATTCGGTACAAGAGGAGCAAACGGTGTAATCCTTGTGACAACAAAGAAAGGTTCAAAGGATAAGGTTTCCGTAACTTATGACTTCCAGTACGGAATGTCAAATCCTTGGCGCAAGCGTGAAGTCCTCAATGCGACAGAGTATGCTGTGATGATGAACGAGGCTGCAATCAACGACGGAAATGCTCCGAAGTATGCAGATCCTTATTCATTCGGCGTCGGCACAGACTGGCAGGATGAACTTTTCTATAAGAATGCTCCTCAGCAGACTCACCAGCTCACCATCAGCGGAAACAGCGGTAAGAACCAGTATTTCGTTTCTGCAGGCTACTACTCTCAGGACGGTATCGTCGGTGGTGATTTCGACAGAGCGAACTACGAGCGTTTCTCAGTTCGCGTAAACGACCAGTACAGCATCTTCGATGCTACTCAGGATCGTAAGTGGCTCAACAAGATGAGCCTCAATGTAAATGCTTCTTACTCTCGTACATTTACAACAGGTATCACAACCAACTCAGAGTTCGGCTCTCCACTCGGTTCAGCGGCAGCTCTTTCTCCACTCCTCAGCGTATATGTTGACCCAGCAGACGAGCAGTCGGTGATCGATCAGTATTATTATAATGATGCTGCACATGCTGTAGATGAGACAACAGGTGAGCTACTCAACCCTAACTGGAGCGACTTCAACCTCATCCGTGACCCAAGAAACGGACGTCTCTTCACAGTTCCGGGAACAGAATTCCAGGAAATGGTCAACCCTCTTGCTGACCTTTCTCTCCCAGGAACAAAGAACAATTATGACCGTCTCGTCGGCGGTGCTGAGCTTGAGTTCCAGCTTTATGAAGGTCTCGTTCTCCGTTCTTCTGTAAGCGTTGACTTCTCTGTCGGCGGTTCAGACGGCTGGACACCTAACTACTATCTTTCATCAACTCGTCACCAGGGCTATTCTTCAGTTTGGGGTTCAATGAACCGTGGCCTTGTATGGCAGGTTGACAACACATTGACTTACAACAAGACTTTTGCAGACAAGCACAACCTCACAGTAATGCTCGGTCAGTCGGCATCTGCAACACAGGGCCGCAACATCAATGCATCGAGAATGTATCTGATGGAGGAGGATCCTACCAAGGCAAACATGGGCTTTGCAACAAGCCAGCGTGAGGATAATGACGGAGGCGGAAGCCTGTATGTAGATTATCGTCTTGCATCAGTATTCGCGCGTGCGTCGTATGACTATGACAACCGTTATATGATCCAGGCGACTGTTCGCCGTGACGGTTCTTCACGCTTCGGACCTGGTCGTCGTTTCGCGATCTTCCCTTCTGCTTCAGCAGCTTGGAACATCAAGAACGAGGCATTCCTCAAAGACTCTGCTCCTTGGCTCTCGAACCTCAAGCTCCGCGCTTCATGGGGTATCAACGGTAACGACCGCCTCGGTAACTTCATGTACGCAGCGCAGACTGCAGCCGGCAACAACTACGTATTCGGCAGCGGCGCTCTCGGAAATGAGGCTATCGTAAATGGTGTGAAGACTACTGTCACTCCAAACGACCTCCTCGAGTGGGAGAGAAGTAACCAGACTGACGTGGGACTCGATTTCGGCTTCTTCGGAAACTCTCTCCAGTTCACAGCAGACTACTTCTATAAGAGAACAGACGGTATGCTCATCGAGATGCCTGTTCCTACATACCTCGGTGAGTCTAAGCCTTGGGGTAACGTAGGTTCTATGTCTAACAGCGGTGTCGAGCTTGATCTCAACTACCGTTACTCTATCGGTGACTTCAACTTCTCTGTTGGTGCTAACGCAGCATACATCAAGACCCTCCTCATCAATGCAGGTAACGAGTCAGGTATCCTCGACAGAGGTTCCGTTCACCAGATGGGTACGATCATCCGCGGTGAGAACGGTCAGCCGTTCCCTTACTTCTACGGTTACCAGACTGACGGAGTATTCCAGAACTGGGACGAGGTATATGCATATACTAACGCTGAGGGTGGTCTCATCCAGCCAGATGCACAGCCTGGAGACTTCCGTTACAAGGATCTCGACGGCAACGGCAGCATCACAGCTGAAGGTGACCGTGCAAACCTCGGTAAGTGCGTTCCTTCATGGACTTACGGTATCAACGCATCTATCGACTGGAAGGGAATCGACTTCTCGATGGTATGGCAGGGTGTAGCAGGTAACAAGATCTTCGACGCAACACGCCGTACAGACATCCCTACAATGAACCA
>JAZOPY010000059.1:0-14117 GCA_045655825.1 Candidatus Cryptobacteroides sp.
GTGATCTTTGAAGAAACCTTCGCACCACCTACGATTGCAGTTACAGGGTGCTCAGGAGTCTTGAGTACGTGGTCGATAGCCTTGATCTCGCCTTCCATCACGTAACCGAACATCTTGTCGTTAGGGAAGTAGTCAGCGATGAGGGCTGTAGAAGCGTGTGCACGGTGTGCTGTACCGAATGCGTCGTTGATGTAACAGTCAGCGTAAGAAGCAAGTTTCTTCACGAACTCCTTCTGGTTCTCCTTTACAACTGCCTTAGCAGCCTTCTTCTCCTCGTCGGTAGCGAACTCGCCTCTTGGCTTGCCCTCCTCCTCTGCGTAGAAACGGAGGTTCTCGAGTACGAGGCACTCGCCCATCTTGAGGGCAGCTACCTGCTCATCAGCAGCCTGGCAGTCGTCAGCGAACTTTACAGGTGCTCCGAGGAGCTCCTCAACGCGGCCGAGGATATGCTTGAGAGAGAACTTCTCAGTCACGCCCTTTGGACGTCCGAGGTGCGACATAACGATAACTGCACCACCCTTCTCGATAACCTTCTTGAGTGTAGGGATAGCTGCACGGATACGTGTGTCGTCAGTGATCTGCATGTCTGCGTTGAGCGGAACGTTGAAGTCAACGCGTACGATCGCCTTCTTGCCGGCGAAATCATAAGTGTCAATAAACTGTTGCATAGTTGTATAAATGTATTTGTTAATTTTTCTTCTAAAACCGGGCAAATTTAGCAATTTTCGGCGAAATACAATAATTTACATATCTTTGCAGACGAAAATAAAACTGCTTGATTATGATGACTATTGAAAGCCCAGGTGCATTCTGGAAGGATTATGAACTCATTGATTCCGGTAATTTCGAGAAACTCGAAAGATTCGGCCCGTTCATCATGGCTCGTCCTGAGCCTAAGGCATTGTGGGACAAGTCTTTGTCTGACGGTGAGTGGAACAAGATGATCCACACCAGATTCAAGACTGGAGCTGGATTCGGCAAGGCAGGAAAGGAGGACAGCGGCACATGGGAGCGCAAGAAAAAGATGGATGACCAGTGGTACATCCGTTACACAGGCGCACAGGAAGGCCTGAACTTCTCCCTCAGACTCGGTCTCACATCATTCAAGCATGTGGGAGTTTTCCCTGAGCAGTCATCCAACTGGGAGTACATCTACAAGCAGACCAAAGCACTCGTAGAGAAGGCTGAGGCAGAAGGAAAGCCTAAGCCAAAGGTGCTCAACCTTTTCGCATACACAGGAGCTGCATCTCTCGCAGCAAAGGCAGCAGGAGCAGACGTCACTCACCTGGACTCAGTACGTCAGGTCGTTACATGGGCACGCGGCAATATGGAGGCCAGCCGCCTGGACAACATCAGATGGATCGTCGAGGACGCCCTCAAGTTCGCCCGTCGCGAAGCTAAGAGAGGCAACACATACCAGGGAATCATCCTTGACCCTCCTGCATACGGACACGGTCCGGACGGCGAAAAGTGGAAGCTGGACGAGTGCCTTAACGAGATGCTCCAGTGCGTAGCAGCAATCCTCGCCCCACAGGACAGCTTCATGGTCCTGAACCTCTATTCAAATGGCTACTCAGCAGTCCTTGGAGAGACCATCGTAAAGCAGGCATTCTGCATGAAGACAGCATACAAGTCTCTTGATTTTGGAGAACTCGTCCTTAGAGACAGCTACGGCAAGAACCTGCCGCTCAGCGTCTTTGTCAGACTGGCAAGATAACACCCTGAAACCACAGATCTAAACATAACACCAATATGAAAACCCTCGTTAAATACGCAGTGGCGGCATCTGCCTCTGCGATTTTGCTTGCATCATGCACAAATACAAATAAGCCTGAAGCAGAGCAGAAAGGAGACTTCGCCTCGGAACTCAAACTGTCAGACTATCGTCCGGTATCCGTATTCAAGACACCCCAGAGCAACATCCAGCACGCAAAATTCCCTGTAATCGACATGCACTCTCATGCATACGTTGACAATGTGGAGGATCTGCAGCAGTGGGTAAGAGACATGGAGGCAAATAATGTCGTGAAGGTCATCATACAGACCAAGGCATACGGCGAGGAGTTCGACAGACTTTATGACCTATATAAGGGAGCATCCGACAAGTTCGAACTTTGGTGTGGCATAGACATGTCCTCATGGGGAACTCCAGACTTCCCAGCCAAGGCTATCGAGGAACTCGAGAGATGTCACAATAAAGGAGCCAAGGGAGTCGGCGAACTCATTGACAAGGGCATGGGCGAAAGGGCTTCATGCAAGGTAAAGGAGCAGGGGCTGCATTTCAACGATGACTGCCTCATACCGATCTTCAGCAGATGCGCCGAACTGGGAATGCCAGTTTCATGTCATGTCGCCGATCCTATCTGGATGTACGAAGAAATCGACGAACACAACGACGGATACATGAATGCTTCCGAGTGGAAGATCGACATGACCCAGCCGGGAATAATCGGCCTTGAAGAGCTTGCCGCAACAATGGAGGAGGCATGCGTAAAGAATCCTGAGACCACATTCATCGCCTGTCATTTCATCAATCTCAGCCACGATTACGAGACCCTGGGACAGATCCTGGAGAGACATCCAAACCTTTATATCGACAACTCAGCAAGACACCTGGAGTCATGCGTGACTCCAAGAGCGACAAAGAAATTCTACGAGAAATATGCAGACCGCATAGTCTTCGGAACAGACAACAACGCCTCATCAAGGCTGTACCGCCTCCTTTGGCGCATCCTGGAGTCCGAAGACGAGCATTTCTACGCAGACGGACAGACATACCACTGGCCTCTGCACGGCATAGGACTCAGCGATGAAGTCCTTGCCAAGATCTACAGCGGAAACGCCGAAAGAATATACTAATAACCGAATATCTCCTCGAGGAGCTTTCTGCATTTATCTCCTAGAGGAGATTCATACTTGTCTGCAAGTACCTGTATATCTTCAAACAGGTACATGCATCTGTATATTTCGGTCTCAATTTCATCATACGATTCCGTCAGGCTTTCCTCTCTCTGAGCCAGTTCTCCAAACTCTTTCTCGAGTCTGCCCATCTTCTTATAGAGAGCATCATATTCAGACTGTGAAGAAGTTGAAGAAGCTTTAGAGTATGCGTCATAATACTCTGACTCTATCGTACTCTGTCGAGCTGTTACCTTGGACAGTTCCGATTCTATTCTTTCAAAATCCGAGAGATATGTTTCGAATTCTACAAGTATAGATTCCACATACGGGTCGAACTGATCCGCAACCTTCTCCTTATATCCCAGAGCCTCGCACTGGTCAAAATATGCAGCCCAAACCATATTCACCGGACGATACTGCATAAGTTCTGCCGGCACCCAGCTGATGTAGCTGTCAAGCATTCTGCGAGCCTCCTGCACATCCTCCGACATTGCCTCTTCTACCTCATCCTGACATATTCCAAGCATCCAGAGCAAGTATTCCATAACAGTAGCATACTCCCTCTGGGTAGTCTCAAACTTAGAGAAGAATTTCAGTGATTCATTCAAAGAAGAAGTAAAACGCTCCATGAGTTCACGTCCCTTCTCCTCGGCGCCAAGCTCATAATAAAGCTGAATCATCTCAGACACCACTATCTCGTTGTTGAAGCCCAGATAGCTCATGTCGAGAGGGAAGTTCTTCTCAGGAACACACTCCTGACACATGTCAAGCATTTCGAGAGCCTTCTCATTCTCGCCAGCCTCGATCAGTTCCTTAGCCACATTCACAAACAACTGTCTCTGCGAAAGCACTCCACAGAACGTATAGTTGTTATGATAGTCGATAAAGTAATCCGATCTCTTGAGCGCATCCCATGTAAAGACGTTCTTCATCTTATGATACAGGTCATCCGGATCAGAGAAGCCGATCTCAGAAGAACTCATCTTGTTCTTTACAGGAACAAACTTGAATGAGAATCCCTCATACATCAGATACTCCTTGATACCGATATTGATGTCTCCTCCCATGCTCAGAAGGTTGATAGGGCGGTCCCATTTATAATTTGACAGCAGGTCAAGCATGAATAGCTCCGGCTTGGTAATATACTGCTTGCCCTTAGGTATAGTCAGGACTATCTCATCTGGAATCCTGTCAGCATACTTCTGGTCAAGAATACCATACTTGAAAATATTCTCCTTATTTACAGGAATCGAGTATTTTCGTGCAGGAATATATTCCATCACCGTACCATCCTGCATATCAAGCTTATATTCTCCCTTGTTCAAAGAGTTTATCATTGACTTCAGATCAAGCACCTGGTCATCGTTCTCCTGATATGGGTCAATGTACATGTATTCATTGGTTCCATAAAGGTACTTCATAGGGCCAAGTGTAAGATCAAGCGGAGCAGAGTCATTTGTCGCCCACTTCATCTGATCGATGTGCCAGTCAGTACCCAACAGAGACGTGTTGGCTATACGCACATCGGTACGTATGCCTTCCACCTCCTGGGCATACCAGAGCGGGAATGTATCGTTGTCTCCATGGGTGACAAGTATACCGTTCTGCCCAACCGAATTGAGGTAATTCTTCGCCATCTCCACAGCTGTGTACCTGTTGCTGCGGTCGTGATCATCCCAGTTCTCCGATGCCATCAAGGCCGGAACACCAAGACAGAGAACAGTCACGGTGCCTGCAATACATGTGCTGAGCCTTTTCTTTGATTCAGATTGACAAAGTTCAGTCATCCATGTATACAAAGCCGCAACCGCCATACCTATCCATATAGAGAACGAATAGAATGAACCGGCATAAGCATAGTCACGCTCACGCACCTGATACGGAGGCTGGTTCAGATATATCACGATTGCAATACCTGTCATGAAGAACATCAGGAATGTCACCCAGCATCCTCTTCGATCACGTGCACACTGGAAGAACACTCCGACAAGTCCCAACAGGAGCGGAAGCATGTAATAATGGTTCTTGCCCTTGTTTTCACCAAGATATCCGGGAGCATCCGACTGGTCGCCAAGGCGAGCTTCATCAATGAAGTCGATTCCACTCTCCCAGTTTCCTGCGAACTGATTAGGCTCGCTTCCGTGAATCTCATTCTGACGTCCGGCAAAGTTCCACATGAAGTACCTCCAGTACATCCAGTTCATCTGGAAGTCGAAGAAATACAGGAGATTGTCGGCGAAAGACGGCATGACGAACTTTTTCCTCTTTCCATCCTCATCGACATATTCTTTCTCCTGAGGGCTTTCTATATAATTCATATAGAATTCCTTGTGACGGTCATCAGAGCTCCACATTCTCGGGAACAACATCTTTCCCTCAGAGTAATACTTGACATCAGCCGGACCAGCTGCCTTTATGTACTGCGGCTCCATCTCACCCAGGGCATTCTTCTGAGGCATCGGGGCCCAATACTCGGTCTCTTCAAGGGTATATGGAGAAGAGAAGGCCTGACCATATATCAATGGATTGCTTCCATACTGCTCACGGCCCAGATATCGTACAAGCGTAAACGGATTATCAGGCTGATACTCATTGGTAGGAGTCTTCGCGCTGGAACGGATTATTACAATCGAAAAGAGCGAGAAGCCTATCACGATCATTGTAAAGCACAGAAGCGCAGTATTGAGCAGGACCTTCTTGGCTTTCATTGATGCAAAGAGTCCCCAGAAGCACAATCCGAGCAGAAGCAGCATGAAAAAGACCGCGCCTGAATTGAATGGAAGTCCCAAAATGTTCACAAAGAACAGGTCGAAATAAGCTGCGATTCTTGGAAGATAAGGAATCACGCCATAGAGGATGACGGCCAGAATGACCACCGACACTCCGAATATACCCAACAGCTGCAGCGGCGTATAATCCAGGTTCTCTCTCTTTCTATAATAGAACATGAACACCAATGCAGGGATTGTCAAGAGGTTCAGCAGATGAATACCGATAGAAAGACCCATCAGGAACGCTATCAGCACAAGCCATCTGTTGGCATAAGGCTCGTCCGCCTGCTCATACCACTTGGTCATCGCCCAGAAAACGAGCGCAGTGAATAGGGACGACATGGCATAAACCTCACCTTCTACCGCTGAGAACCAGAACGTGTCACTGAATGTGTATGCAAGCGCTCCGACAGCTCCGGAACCGAATATAACGACAGCTTTGGCAAGCGAATAGCTTCCGTCTGCCTCAGGCTTCACTATTCTTTTAACGAGGAACACCGTGGTAAGATACAGAAGAAGTATCGTGAGGGCCGAAAGGAGGGCATTCATCGCATTGACGGCCAGAGCAGCATGCTCAGGGCCGGTAAACATTGTAGCAAATCGTGCAAAAAGCTGGAACACCGGGTTTCCAGGAGGGTGACCCACCTCCAGCTTATATGACGAAGCGATGAACTCTCCGCAGTCCCAGAAAGAGGCGGTCGGTTCAATGGTCAGAAGATAGGTTACAGCAGCGATAAGGAAAACCAAAAGCGCTGTGATTCTGTTCCAAAGAGTGAATTTTTTATTGTTCATATTTTATATGCTATCAATTCAAAACTGACAAATATACAACGATTATAGCTATATTTGCAAAAATAAATTTAGCACACATGGCTGATAATGACTGGAAAAAACGTTTGGGTGTGGTGTTCTCGACCAACCCGGACTTCAAATATGAAGAAGAGGTGGCCGAAGAGCCTGCAACAATCGAGCCTTCGAAGCAGAACCTCATTGTGTCAATCGACAGAAAGGGACGAGGCGGGAAGCAGGTCACACTCGTAACAGGATTTGTCGGAACCGACGATGATCTTGCAGATCTGGGACGCACACTCAAAGTAAAATGTGGAGTTGGAGGAAGTGCAAAGGACGGAGAGATAACCATACAGGGAGACTTCCGTGACCGCGTCGTGACGCTTCTGAAGGATATGGGATACAAGGCTAAAAGAGGAAATTAATATGCTTTTCAACATACTTGCCCTCATATCGTTGCTCATCATCTTGCTGATGCTGAGAATGCTGGTGGAGGTTTTCCCTTCGCTTATGGCCTGCCTTTTCAGATGGAAGGAAAGCGTGAATCTGGAAGCCAGCGTGCAGCTCAGCAGAGCACGCAACCTCCTGGCGTTTTCAATGTTCATTCCATTCTGCCTTGCTGTCTGGAGATTCGGGCTTTATCAACCCGGCTTCATGAACGGATACACACAGACAGCTGGTTTAGGCATGACTGTCGGCATCATCCTCACCATTGTGCTCCTGAGGAAAGCTCTGGAATTCATTCTTCGTCCGAAAAAGAACAACAGCAAGACCTACAAGACAGCGTGCAATGCTTCACGTACATTTTTCAGCATTCTCACTCTGATTCTATTAGCAGCAGGCAGCATTATGACCTTCATCGGGACAGCTGAAGGGTCAATAACCTCCGCAATGCTTTGGGTATCAGCAGTTATATATCTGATATTCATTCTTCGAAAATTTCAAATTTTAATATCATCCGCTTCTTTTTTCGCTGCTTTTTTGTACCTTTGCGCCCTCGAATTCATTCCGACTGGAGCAATTATCGCTTCAGCCATTGTTTTTTAAAACAGAATGTACTAGATATTAATAAGTTACGGTAGTGATATCGTCTGAAAAAATGAGCATTAAAAAAATACTTATTTCACAACAGCAGCCGAAGACGGCTTCGCCTTATGCGAGCATTGCGGAAAAATTTGGAGTGGAGATGGACTTCAAGCCATTCTTCAAGATAGAGCCACTCACTTCAAGAGAATTCCGTTCACAAAGGATCAACATCCTTGACCACACCGCAATAGTTTTCTCAGCACGCACAACAATCGACGCTTTCTTCCAGCTCTGCGAAGAGCTCCGCGTAAAGGTGCCTGAGACAATGAAATACTTCTGTACAACTGAAGCTGTAGCAAACTACCTTCAGAAGCACATCGTATACAGAAAAAGAAAGATCTTCTTTGGAGACGGCACTCCAGAGTCAATCATTGACCTTATTGGAACAAAGCACAAGGGAGAGAACTTCCTCATTGCTACCGCAGTTCACTCCGGCAAAGATGCTGTGACAAAAATCTTCGAGACACAGAAGTTCGCATTTGAGACAGCTGTATTCGTAAAGCCGGTATCACAGGACATCAAGGACGTGGATCTGCACTCATACGACCTGGTGGTGCTTTTCAATCCTGCAGACGTTGTTTCGCTGCATGAGAATCACCCCGAGTTCACTCAGGGTGACATCAAGTTCATCTCATATGGAAGATCAATTGTAACTGCCATGGAAGAGGCAGGCCTTACCATTGAGATTTCAGCACCGACCCCAGAAGTCCCTTCTGTGGCCAAGGCTATCGAGACTTACCTGACAAACCAGCAGTAAAAAGTGGAAGCTAACGCTTCATATACATTTAAAAAGGAAGAAAGACTCTGCGGCAAGACCCTTATACAGGAACTGCTTGCCAAGGGTCGTCACGGAAATGTTCCTGGCATGCGCTACCTTGTCCGCAAGGACACCGGATGCGACCATGCCAGGATTCTTATTTCTGTTCCAAAGAAATGCTTCAAGAGGGCGGTCAAACGCAACCTTTGCAAACGTCGCATCAGGGAGGCATGGCGAAAGCAGAAGCACATGCTGACAACTCCTGTCGACATCCTGTTCATATATCCATCCAAGGAAATTTTCAGCTACGACGAGGTCTATACAGCAGTAGGTCAGATTATAGAGAAGATCAAATGAGAAAACTTATCGACATCCTCAAAAAGATAGCGATTTTTCCATTCGTGCTCCTGATACGATTCTATCAGGTATGCATATCTCCACTCAAGCCGCCATCGTGTCGATTCACGCCTACCTGCTCTCAATATGCATTGGAAGCATTCAGAAAACACGGGCCTTTCAAAGGATTCTATCTTACAGTCCGCAGACTTCTAAGGTGCCATCCATGGGGAGGCCATGGATACGATCCTGTACCATAAAAACAACGATATACGCTCTACAACGCGTAAAACAACACTAAAAACAACAACTCATACAACAAAATAAAAAGACAAAACCGCGACATTTGTCCTCGGTTAAGAATCTTATTCGTCTCTAAAAAGAGTAAACAGAAAATGGGGAAGCCGTGACGGTCTCCCCATTTTCTTTATTTTATGCAACAGTGTTCCGTTAGTCGAGTTTCAGCACTGCCATGAAAGCGCTCTGCGGTACTTCGACTGTTCCGATCTGACGCATTCTCTTCTTACCCTGCTTCTGCTTTTCCAGGAGTTTTCTCTTACGAGAGATGTCACCACCGTAACATTTTGCTGTCACGTCCTTTCTCACAGCCTTCACGGTCTCGCGGGCAATGATCTTTGCACCTACAGCTGCCTGGATGGCGATGTCGAACTGCTGGCGAGGGATGAGCTCCTTGAGCTTCTCGCACATCTTGCGTCCGAAATCGTATGCATGGTCTGCATGGATCAAAGTCGAAAGGGCATCGGCAGGATCTCCGTTGAGGAGGATGTCAAGCTTAACGAGCTTGGCCTCCTTGAAGCCGATCACATGATAGTCGAATGAAGCATAACCCTTCGAAATCGACTTCAGTTTGTCATAGAAGTCGAACACGATTTCAGACAAAGGCATCTCATAGGTAAGTTCGAGACGGTCTGCCGTGAGGTAGTGCTGATTGATGAGAATACCACGCTTGTCAAGACAGAGTTTCATGATCGGTCCATAGTAGTCCGAACGTGAGATGACCTGAGCGCGGATATATGGCTCTTCAATCTTGTCAATGAGGGTTGCTGCAGGAAGTCCGGAAGGATTGTGTACGTCCAGACACTCGCCCTGTGTTGTATATACCTTGTACGAAACGTTCGGAACTGTTGTGATGACGTCCATGTTGAACTCTCTGAAGAGACGCTCCTGGACGATCTCAAGGTGCAGAAGTCCGAGGAAGCCGCATCGGAAACCGAATCCGAGGGCAAGAGATGATTCCGGCTCAAACACGAGCGAAGCGTCGTTGAGCTGGAACTTCTCAAGCGACGTGCGAAGCTCTTCATACTGGTCTGTCTCTACAGGGTAAAGACCTGCGAAGACCATCGGCTTCACCTCCTCAAAACCCGCAATTGCCTCCTTGCATGGCTCTGCAACCTTTGTAATGGTATCACCGACCTTCACCTCGACAGCGCTCTTGATACCTGAAATGATATATCCCACACTTCCGCATGGAATCTCCTGACGAGGGTGCATTTTCATCTTGAGAACTCCGATCTCGTCTGCTGTATATTCCTTTCCTGTGCTGACGAACTTGACCTTATCGCCAACCTTGATGGATCCGTTCACAACCTTGAAGTATGCGATGATTCCTCGGAAAGAGTTGAATACAGAGTCGAAGATGAGGGCCTGAAGCGGAGCGTCAGGATCTCCCACAGGGGCAGGGATTCTCTCTACGATGGCATCAAGAACCTCTTTCACTCCCTGACCTGTCTTACCGGATGCAAGAAGGATCTCCTCAGGCTTACAGCCAAGAAGGTCCACCACCTGATCGGTAACGACATCAACCATCGCCGAATCCATATCGATCTTGTTGAGAACAGGGATGATCTCGAGATCGTGTTCAATTGCAAGATAAAGATTCGATATTGTCTGAGCCTGAATACCCTGAGTAGCATCAACAATAAGAATAGCGCCCTCACATGATGCAATGGCACGTGACACCTCATACGAAAAGTCAACGTGGCCCGGAGTGTCGATCAGGTTGAGGGTATACTTCTCTCCATTGTACATGTAATCCATCTGGATTGCATGACTCTTGATGGTGATGCCCTTTTCCTTCTCAAGGTCCATTGAGTCAAGGACCTGGTTCTCCATATCACGCGCTGTCAGCGTATTTGTAATCTCAAGCATTCTGTCGGCCAGGGTACTCTTTCCATGGTCGATATGGGCAATGATGCAAAAGTTTCTTGTCTTCTTCATTGTAAATCGATAATCGGCGCAAAGATAACAATTTAAGAAAAAATTTCCTTATTTTTGTTTGATGCGAGACGAACATATCATAAATCTGTGCCAAGAGGGTGAGTTTGAACTCGCCTTCAACCAGATTGTAGAGGCATATTCCGAACGCCTGTACTGGCATGTGCGTCGTTTCGTATGTTCACATGAAGATACAGACGATCTTCTTCAGAACATCTTCATCAAGATATGGAATTCTCTTTCCTCATTCCGAGGTGATTCGCAGATCTACACATGGCTATATCGTATCGCAACCAATGAAACCTTGAATTATCTGCGAAAGATCCGGCGCGAAAACCTCATAAGTTTTGAAATGGTAGGAGACATTCTTGCCAATCGTGTGGACGAGGATCCATATTTTAACGGCGATGCCTTGCAGAGAGAGCTGCACAAGGCAATTCAAAGGCTTCCGGAAAAACAAAGACTCGTATTCAACATGCGTTACTTCGACGAATTAAAATACGAAGACATCGCAGAGATTACCGGAACATCAGTTGGCGCACTTAAAGCCTCTTACCACCACGCCTACAACAAAATAAAAGAGGCACTCGAAGAGGCGGACCTTTAAACCTTCAACAATACAAATTGTCAAAATAAAGCTATGACAGAAACCAATAAGGACATATTACAGAATCCGGAACTCAAACAAACCCCTTACAGCGTTCCTGAAGGGTATTTTGACAAGTTCAAGGCTCAGGCGCGCACTTACACTGAGCCTAAATACGTCCCTGTAAATCTACGCAGCAGACTTGCGCCGTATGTCGGCATTGCCGCAATGTTCCTGTTCATTCTGGTGCTCGGAAAAGTTTTCGTCAAGCCAACGGACGCTGTCCCGTCTGATTCCGCAGCTGCTGAAATCAGTGTCATTGATGAAGGATACGAAGATTATCTGGTTTTTTCCGATATTAATACCACAGACGTCCTGTATATGGAAGAAGACGGACTTGAAATTGAGGAAATCAGCGACGAAGATATAATCGAATACCTTATATATATAGGTGCAACTGAAAAATACATCGAATCAAATAACGAATAATATATGAAGAGACTTTTTATAATCACTGTGTTGGCAGCATGCCTTGGAATGACAGCAGACGCTCACAAAAGATGCGACAATGACTGGAAGGAGAAGATAATGAGCGAAAAGATCGCATTCCTGACCCTTGAGATGAACATAACCCCTGAGGAAGCACAGGTTTTCTGGCCGGTATACAATCAGGTAGAACAGCAGAAGGATGCAGCTTTGGAACAGGTAATCAAATCATACAAGGCGTTATGCGCAGCAGTTGAGCAGAATGCCAAAACAGAGCAGCTGCTGGAAGCCTATCTTGCTGCGCAGCAGAACCTCAGAAACGTCGACAACGAAGCTCCTGAAAAATACAAGGCTGTACTGTCGGCAGAAAAAGTGGCTAAACTGTATATTGCTGAGGAGAAGTTCAGACGCCAGCACATCCGTAAGCTGCATGGCGGCAATAAAGGAGAAAAGACAAACTAAGCAAACAGATAGAAATCACGCATGAGGGAAAGATACTCCTGGGTATACTTTCCCTCATTTTGTATTGTAAGCATTTCATCCTGCGGATTATCAGTCCGTAGTCGTGAAAACTCAGCTATTATACGGATTGGAGCCTTGCGAGGGACGGTTCTGACACGTAGAATACGGAAAAGATGCAGTCCGCACATACGTCCATAACGGCATAGGGCAGCTTCCTGATCTGCGGGAAGCACAAATGAGACGCGACCGCTTTCTTTCAGCCTATCTTTGGCAAACTCAAAGATATCACGATATGAAAGCCCGTCCGAAGTATGTCGCGCCGTACTTTTTCTTTCGTCCGGAGCTGTAAGGGAATCCTCAAAGTATGGCGGATTAGAGAATATCAGGTCATATTCCCTTTCAGAGAAGCCTGCGGCAAATTCTTCCAGCGACAGATTGTGAGCATGAAGTGTTTCACTCCAGGGAGACTCGGCAAAATTTGCTGCAGCCTCACTAGCCGAAGGCTCATCAATGTCGACTGCATCTATCTCTACAGATTGCCACGTTGCTTCCGCTCCTTGAAATGACGTGATGACATCAGCCAATCTCTGAGCAGCCATCAGTGCTATGGTGCCGGTACCGGTGCCGATGTCCAGCAAAAAGCGGTCTTCTGGTCTGACAGTCATGGCCGCTCCCAGCAGCACCCCGTCGGTATTGACCTTCATGGCGCTGCGCTCGTTCTTGACACTGAATTTCTTAAATCGGAAAACTCCCATAAATCCCAAACACCTAACTATCTGAATAACAACAACTTAAAGGAATAAGGGTCGTAAAATTTTCCGACCCATAAACAGTTAAAACTCTGAGTATCAGCCCTTTGGATGAACGTCAATAAACTGACCGTCAATCATGTAAAGTGATCGGTCACACATTTTTGCAAGGTCAGGATCGTGGGTCACGATTATTATGGTCTGGCCATATTTCTCTCTGAGCTCGAAGAAGAGTTTGTGAATTTCTTCCTTGGTCTTCGAATCAAGGTTTCCTGACGGCTCGTCGGCAAAAAGCACAGCAGGGTTGTTTATCAAGGCTCGCGCAATTGCGACTCTCTGCTGCTCGCCGCCCGACAATTCTGAAGGCTTGTGATTCAATCTTTCCGAAAGGCCCATCTCGGCAAGAAGTCTCTCAGCCTCGTGCAAAGCTTCTTTTCTTGATCGCTTGGCAATCAAAGCAGGCATCATGACGTTTTCCAAAGCAGTGAACTCCGGCAGAAGATGATGAAACTGAAACACGAAGCCAACCTTCTTGTTTCTGAAATCAGCCAATGCCCTGCCCTTGAGAGCAGCCACATCCACACCATCAATGACAAGCGTACCGGAATCCGGAGAAGATAAAGAGCCCAGAATCTGGAGAAGGGTCGACTTACCGGCTCCTGAGGCTCCCATGATGGAGACCACTTCTGACTTTGATGCACTGAAGTCAATTCCCTTCAGTACTTTGAGCGCACCAAATGATTTCTCTATTCCTTTTGCCTGTATCATAAGATAATTTTATAAGCCAAAGATAAACAAAAAAAAGAGATGACCGTTAAAGTCATCTCTTTTTGTCGGGGTACTGTGACTCGAACACAGGACCCTCTGGTCCCAAACCAGATGCGCTAGCCAACTGCGCCACACCCCGATTATTGGTTTCCCTTTCATTTGGGACTGCAAATATAGAGAGAAAAAATAAA
>JAZOPY010000060.1:0-4721 GCA_045655825.1 Candidatus Cryptobacteroides sp.
ATACTGTGGTGGTTATAGCGGTGAGGATCCACCTCTTCCCATTCCGAACAGAGAAGTTAAGCTCACCATCGCCGATGGTACTGCCCCACCAGGTGGGAGAGTAGGTAGCCGCCACTTTCTTATACAAAAGCCCTGACATCAGATGATGTCGGGGCTTTTTCGTATGCGAATGTGTCTGCAGAGCCGCTTGCGGTCCGGCTTTCAGTCCCTGGTGTCCCTCATGAGCGTTGCGCGTAACCTGTTGATTGACAGCGTATTGAGTGTTTTGCCTGCATGGCATGGAAGGCAGGCAAAACGGTTAATCTGCTGCTAGTCAGGCGGTTAGTTTCAACGCCTCAATCTGTCGCAATGTGTATGCAGACGTCAGTCGGGAGGAGATGCCGTCAAAAGAACCCCTGACGCCCCGAAGGGGGCTCCTTCCCCCTGCGGCCAGGGGGCTAGCACGCTTTTGACGGCACTCCTTCCGACTGACGTTTTTATTAAAGTGCTGACAGACAAAACATTAGCCGGTCACGGGTGAGGCATTGGGACTACCTGTGATCGGCTAAGTTGTTGATTTGCAGATGTTTGTTAAAAACGTTTGCTGTTAGAATTCTTCGCGGATGTTGTAGTGGTTGCGTTCCTGGCTGTTGCGTGAGACCAGTTCTCCGAGGAAGCCTGTAAGGAACAGCTGGAAGCCGAGAATGACAGCTACGAGCGCAAGGTAGAACAATGGCTGCTCGGTTACTGGTCTGAAGTCAAGTCCCTGGCTTTGCTGAATCAGTTTTTCAGCTATAACCCATATTGTCATGATTCCTCCGATTAGGAACATCAGGATTCCAGTGAACCCGAAGAAATGCATCGGTTTCTTTCCGAATCGGCTGAGGAACCAAAGCGAGATAAGGTCGAGGAATCCGTTTACAAAACGGTTGAGTCCGAACTTGCTCTTTCCGTATTTTCTTTTCTGATGGTGAACAGGTTTCTCGGTAATCTTGTCGAATCCAGCGTTTTTGGCAAGATATGGTATATATCTGTGCATCTCACCGTAGACTTCGATATGTTTCACGACCTCGTTGCGGTATGCCTTAAGACCACAGTTCATGTCGTGCAGCTTGATTCCGGTGATCTTGCGTGCAGTCCAGTTATATAGCTTTGATGGAAGATTCTTTGTGAGTTTGTTGTCATGTCTCTTCTTTTTCCAGCCCGATACGATGTCGTAACCTTCTTCCACGACCATTCTGTACATTTCAGGAATCTCTTCAGGAGAGTCTTGAAGGTCCGCGTCCATTGTTACCACAACTCTGCCTTCTGCAGCAGCAAAACCATGATAAAGAGCTGCAGATTTTCCGTAGTTGCGTCGGAATGAGATGCCTCTTATACATGAATTTTTTGCAGAGAGATCTTTGATGACTTTCCATGATGTGTCACGGCTTCCGTCATCAACCATGATGATCTCATAAGCATATCCTTCCTTCTTCATCACTCCTTCTATCCATTTAATGAGTTCCGGAAGTGACTCCTCCTCATTGAAGAGCGAGATTACAATAGAGAGGTCTTTAGTGTATTCCATTTTAGATGTTTAATTATTGCAAATATAGTTAAATTTTGTCTATCTTTGCAAACTTGTAATTTTAAGAAACAGTTAAGTACTAAAGATATGATAAACATTACATTTCCTGACGGTAGCGTGAGACAGTACGAGAGTGGTGTTTCAGCTTTTGACATTGCAAACAGCATCAGCCCAAGATTGGCAGCAGACGTATTGGCGGCAACTGTAATCACGGCAGCTGACACGACAGGAAAAGGTTCAGTATATGATGTTACACGTCCTATCACAGAGGATGCTGCCATCCGTCTCCACAAGTGGGAGGATGCAGAGGCAAAGCATGTCTTCTGGCATTCTTCTTCACACCTTCTTGCTGCGGCTCTCGAGGCTCTTTATCCTGGTGTGAAGTTCGGTATCGGACCAGCTATCGAGACTGGTTTCTACTATGATGTAGATTTCGGTGACAAGACTCTCGTGGAGGCTGACCTCAAGGCGATCGAGGACAAGATGATCGAGCTTGCGCGCCAGAAGAATCCGTTCGTAAGAACTGAGGTCTCAAAGGCTGACGCCCTCAAGACCTTTACAGAGAAGGGTGACGAGTACAAGTGCGAGCTTATCAGCGAACTTGAGGATGGTACTATAACATTCTACACAAACGGTGACTTTACAGACCTCTGCCGCGGACCTCACCTCAAGGATACTTCAGTGATCAAGGCTGTAAAGCTTACAGCGATCGCAGGTGCTTACTGGAGAGGTAATCAGGAGCGTCAGATGCTTACTCGTGTATACGGTGTGACTTTCCCTAAGAAGTCTCTCCTTGACGAGTATCTCCAGATGATGGAGGAGGCTAAGAAGCGCGATCACAGAAAGATCGGTAAGGAGATGGAGCTCTTCACATTCTCTCAGAGAGTGGGCCAGGGTCTTCCTTTGTGGTTGCCAAAGGGTGCTGCTCTTCGTGAGAGACTTGAGAACTTCCTCAAGAAGCTTCAGAAGTCATACGGATATCTTCCAGTTGTGACTCCTCATATCGGAAACAAAGAACTTTACGTGACATCAGGTCACTATGCAAAATACGGCAAGGATTCATTCCAGCCTATTCATACACCACAGGAGGGCGAGGAGTATCTGCTCAAGCCGATGAACTGTCCTCACCACTGTGAGATCTATAAGACAAAGCCACGTTCATACAAGGATCTTCCGCTCAGACTTGCTGAGTTCGGTACAGTATACCGTTATGAGCAGAGCGGTGAGCTGCACGGTCTTACCCGTGTACGTAGCTTCACACAGGATGACGCCCACCTCTTTGTACGCCCTGACCAGATCAAGGAAGAGTTCTGCAAGGTAATCGACATCATCCTCTATGTGTTCAAGACTTTGGACTTCAAGGAGTACATCGCACAGGTGTCACTCAGAGATCCTGAGAACAAGACCAAGTACATCGGATCTGACGAGAATTGGGCAAAGGCCGAGGCAGCTATCATTGAGGCTGCTCAGGAGAAGGGTCTCAATACTGTAGTTGAATACGGCGAGGCTGCATTCTATGGCCCTAAGCTCGACTTCATGGTAAAGGATGCTATCGGTAGAAAGTGGCAGCTCGGTACAATCCAGGTGGATTATAACCTTCCGGAGCGTTTCGAACTTGAGTATATCGGCAGCGACAACCAGAAGCATCGTCCGATCATGATTCACCGTGCACCGTTCGGATCTCTCGAGCGCTTCGTTGCAGTGCTTCTCGAGCACACAGGAGGAAAGCTTCCTCTCTGGTTGACTCCAGATCAGGTCAACATCGTGCCTGTCAGCGAAAAGTACGAGGAATATGCAAAAAAAGTTTGTAATTTGCTGAATAATTGCGATATTCGCGCCGCCGTAGATGATCGTAACGAGACACTTGGCAAGCGAATCCGTGAGAGCGAACTCAAGAGGATTCCTTTCCTTGTGATTGTAGGTGAGAAGGAAATGACCGAAGGCACTGTTTCTGTCAGAAGACAGGGAGGTATTGACGCAGGTTCTATGCCAGTTGATGAGTTTGTCGCATTGGTAAGCAATGAGATAAAGGATCAGCTGTCATAACTTAATAATATTTAATAACTTAACTTATAGGAGGAACTATTTATCGCAGCACCATTTAAACCAGGTCCACGCCCGATGGGTCCGAGACCTAACACTCGTCCAGGCCAGAAGCCTATGCAGAACAAGAAGGACGAGGACGGATTGAGAATCAACGATGAGATTACAGCATCTCAGGTACGTCTTGTGGGAGAAAATATCCCTGAGCAGGGTGTGTTCTCTCTCAGAGAGGCATTGAGAATGGCTGATGAACAGGAACTCGATCTGGTGGAGATAAGCGCGAAGGCGGATCCTCCTGTATGTAAGATAATGGACTATCAGAAATATCTCTATCAGCAGAAGAAGAAAGCTAAGGAGATGAAGGCAAATGCAGCCAAGATAGTCATCAAGGAGATCAGATTCGGTCCAAATACAGACGAGCATGATTTCCAGTTCAAGTTGAAGCACGCTCAGGAGTTCCTTCAGGAAGGATCAAAGGTAAAGGCTTCGGTCTTCTTCAAGGGACGCTCTATCATCTATGCTGACCAGGGAGAGAAACTTCTTCTTCGTTTTGCAGTTGAGCTCGAGGATTACGGAAGAGCAGAGCAGATGCCTAAGCTTGAAGGAAAGAGAATGATCATGATGATCGCTCCAGCAAAGAAAAAGTAATCCAAGGGATTGGATACGAAATAATTATTAACTAAATCAAATTTAACTATGCCAAAGATGAAGACCAACTCCGGTTCAAAAAAGCGTTTTACGCTTACCGGAACGGGAAAAGTTAAGAGAAAGCATGCTTTTAAGAGCCACATTCTCACAAAGAAGACCAACAAGCAGAAGAGGAATTTGACTCACATTGGCCTCGTAGCTAACGTAGACGAGAAGAGAGTCAAGGCATTGTTGGGAATGTAATTTTCAACACAAATTACAAACAGTTATTTTAAGTTAAACTTGGAACGCAGTAGAAAAGCTCCGCTGAAGGACACTGCCTCCATAAACCAGTTAAATTTATGCCAAGATCGGTAAATTCAGTTGCCTCAAGGGCACGCCGCAAGAAGATTCTTAAGAAGACCCGCGGCTATTTTCTTTCGAGAAAGAATGTTTGGACGGTAGCAAAGAACACCTATGAGAAGGGTCTCACTTATGCTTA
>JAZOPY010000061.1:0-3730 GCA_045655825.1 Candidatus Cryptobacteroides sp.
AGAGATGTGTTCACCCTTGAGAGGTGCCAGGAAGAAATGGATGTCAAACTCCGATGTTTCAGCCATTTGTTTCACTTCCGGAGGATACTTCTTCTCCTGCATCAGTCTGGTTGCGGGAGCGAGCATATCTGGGTCAGTGCCTTCCGCCAGTCTTACATATCCTCTGTAACGGTCGTTTCCAAACCAGTTCTCAGTAGATTCCTTGACAAGACTCTCCATTGAAAGAAGTACATCATTTCTGATGGAGCTGTGATATGGGAAGTCTTTGAATACGCCTCCGATCTCAACCTTGAAGTTCGGCATTTCTTCGCTGTAGATAATCTGTCCGATTGCCTCATTCACTCCACCAAGTTTATTTGCGAATGATTCGGACACCATTGCAACAGCTATCTTACTGAGTGCTTCTTTCGGATTACCGGCAAGAATCTCTGTGTCGAAAACATCAAAGAAGCAAGTGTCTGCTGCAATGCATTCTCCTGTGATGACATTCTTCTGCTCGTCTATAAATTTGTCGCTGTTGACTAGAAATGTCCAACGGGTCGCAACCTCCACCCCTGGAACATGATCTTTGAATCCCGGAGCAATAGCACCGGAAATATGTGGGAAATCCCTATCCTCTCCGTGCTGGGTATATACGGTTCGTATCTGATAAATCTGCTCATAATCAGCATAGCAGGTGTCATAACTCATCTCATAGCATACCTTCGCTATCAGAATCAGACCGATGGCAACTCCCGTACCGAGAGATAACGCCTTTATTATTATTTCCTTGATTTTCATTGTATAGTATAACTTGTTGTTTATAAACTGTTTCCTTTGCATGACCTGCGACAATAGACGCAGGTCGTTATTGCTAAGTTGCTGGGCTATACGGTTTTATGTGTCTGGTCAGAATACCAGCACCTCATTATCTCCAAAATTATCATAGCCCGAAGTTATCACTTTTTCCCCGGCTTCCAATCCTTCAAGCACTTCATAGAACTGTGGATTCTGACGGCCGATGCGGATTTCACGCTTTACGGCCTTTCCACCCTCCGGAGAGACAACATAGATCCACTTTCCTCCTGTCTTCTGGTAGAATGTACCTCGAGGGATGAGGATGGCCTTCTCCGGCTGGCCGAGCTGAAGGTTCAGGTAATATGTCTGTCCAGTGCGGATGTTTGCAGGCTGCTCTCCGCTGAACTTGAAGTCAGCCTTGAACTTACCCTCACGAACTTCAGGATAGACCTTCCTGATGACCGCGTCGTATGACTCGTTCTGTCTTTCGAACGATGCTGACAATCCTGCTGACACCCTGTCGATATAATGCTCGTCAATCTGAGCCTCGATCTTATAGCTTCCAAGTTCATTAATCTGACCGATCTTCGTTCCGCTTGCAATTGACTGTCCGAGTGTCACATCAAGAAGTCCGAGCTCGCCGCTGATAGGGGACTTGATTGTGAGATTATCCTTTCTGCGACGTATCATCTGCATATTCAGACGCATATTCTCAAGGCTTTCCTGCATCTGACGGATCTCCACGCTTCTATAGAGGCTGTCCTGGGTAGCACGCTCCTTCACCAGCTCAAGTCTGCCGGCAGCAAGCTCATAATCCTCCTGGGCCATAAGATACTCCTCACGAGCGATGAGCTTCTCCTCATAGAGAGCCTTATTCTGCTCATACTTTCTCTTGAGCCTCTTGACCTCGATCTGAAGCTGAAGTTTCTCCTGCTGCACGCTCAGTCTCTGCTGCTCCATAGAAATCATGGTATTGCGGAGGAGGTTCTCCTTCTCTGCCAGTTCGGCTTCCGAATTCAGAATCTGAAGGTCAAGATTATCATTGCTCAGACGGAGGATTTCATCTCCTGCATTCACCTTGGAACCTTCCTCGATGATGATCTCCTTTACGATTCCACCCTCTTGCGGGCTGATCTGTATCGTGGTCATCGGCTGCACCTGTCCGCTGATGCGGATGTAGTCGTTGAACTCTCCGCTTCGTACCTCGCTGATAGAAAGAGTATCTCCGTTGATCCTGAGTGTGCTCGCATCGTCGCGAAGCACGAGCCAGAGGATGAACGCCGCCATTAGGGCACCAAACCAAAACGGCAAAGCCTTCTTAGTGAATGCCACTGCAATACCTTTCTTCTTTTCAATTATCTTGTCCATAGGGTTATGTTTTATCGTTATAGTCTGTTACTGATTGATATAGCTGATTCCATTGTAATAGCTCACCACACTGCGCTTGATGTAGAACTTCAGAAGAGCGTCAAGCCTGCTGGTCTTGGCATTGAGCCAGTTGTCCGAGGCCTTCTGGAAATCAATGGTCGATATAAGGCCCTGCTCGAGTTTCCTTACGTTCAGGTGATATGCCTCTTCCTGTAGTGCGGCTCTTCTGTCTGCCTGATGGAAGGCGGCTGATGCTCCGTCCCTGTCCTGCACGGCACGTATCACCTCTGCCTCCACCTCTCTTACCTTCTGCTCGTACTGGACGGTAGCTCTTCTGCTCTCGTTCCTCTTCTTTCTGAGGTTTGAGAATGTCGACAGGCGGTCAAAGATTGGAAATGAAAGAGACAGCTGTATATATTCACCTCCGTTGTTCTTGAACTGTGTGTGGAATGGAGTAGCGACATATCCTTCCATGCCAGGATAGGTATAATAGCTCGTCGACCATCCTGCGTTCAATGACAGGCTCGGAGTGAACTTCCATTTTGCAGTCTTGAGTTCAAGCATCGCATTCTCCATTCGTCCCTTGGCAATGGCGATGGACGGCAGATTATGCACGGCATAGTCGATGATATTCTCTGTCTCATCTTCCGGTGTCAATGTGACTATCACCTCCGCATCCGCCATCGATGTGTCTATGTGCAGTTCCTCATCCATAGGCCAGAACATAAGGTCCTTGAGAGTAAGGAGAGCGTCGGCGTGCTGGTTTCTTGCATTGATCAGCTGATATTCGCGGTCTGCAAGTTCGGCCTCCATCTCGATGACATCGGTATATCCCTTCTGCCCCAGTTCCTCCTGCTTCTTTGCGAGAGTCAACGCATCCTGAGCTGTCTGAACTTGAGATTCAAGAATCTGAGCAAGCTGCTCGAAATATACGACGTTATAATATGCTTCCATTGTTGCCAGACATATCTCGTCTCGTGTCAGCTCCTCCTGGTCGATTCCCATCTTCAAGGCAGTCTTGCTGACCTTCATGTTGTTCACTGCCGAGAATCCGTCAAAAAGAGTGATTCCCGCTCCAAGCTGATAGCCGTTGTTGAATGATGTCGTGGAGACGTAGGTGTTGGTTTCAGGGTCAACGGATCGTCCGAAGTTTGAATATGCGTATGTCCCGGCCGATACCTCAGGTGTGAATACTCTGAGGATGGCGTCCCTACGTGCGACACGCGCATCGTCAACGTCCATCTGCTGTATCTTCATCCTTGCGGAGTTCTCCACAGCATACTGCATGCACTCCTTTAGCGTCATGGTGTCCTGAGCATAAAGGCTGGAAAAGCATCCGAGTGCTGCCGTCATACAAATTATTCTTTTTGTCAGTTTCATTTTATACAATAGGGTTACTTAAAAATCATTGCTGTACGTGCCAAATAATAACACTCAGCGTGCCAAAGTGTTTAATACGTTGATTTACAAGTGTTTATAAATTCGGGGGGGGTAAATGCAGTGTAAAGAAATTTTACACTTATGTAAAGCATTATTTCTGAAAATGTAAAACTCCGGCCAGAAGACTCACGCCCTCTGACCGGAA
>JAZOPY010000062.1:0-18803 GCA_045655825.1 Candidatus Cryptobacteroides sp.
GAGTGACTTGTATACTGGAGTTGCATCACCTGCAAGGAGAGAAGCGATCTCGACTGCATAGATCTTTGCAGTAGCTTCTGATGAGTTGAGGTAAACATACTCATTGTCAGCAGCCATGGTACGGTTTGCGATACCAGGGATGAAGCTGCACCATGCATCTGTACCATTTGAATAGTAAGCAGCTACGCAATCAGCAAATGCCTTTGGTTCCTCTGGCTCTGGCTCACCACCTGCCATGTTAGGGTTTGTGAGGACGTAGTTCTGAACATAGTTGCTGTAAAGACTTGCTGCCTTAAGAGTATTGCCTTCTACTGTAAGGACAGCTGCACCGTGGTACTGGAGAGGTCCGTAGCCATTGTGGGTAGCAGCATCCTCAAGAGTTACAGTTGTGCCGTCCTCTGAGAGTGTTCCATAGTATGAGCTTGAATATGCAGTGCCATACATTGTCATCTTGAACATGTTCTCGAAGTAAAGCTTTCCATCTACGACGCTTACAGTCACTGCGTCGTTAACGCAAGACTCATAATCAGCTGGATTATACTTCATGTAAGTATTTGTGAAGGTCTCTGTCCAAGTACCTGCAAACTTTGCAAGAGGATCTTCCTCACCGCCGAGGTTCATGTTTGGATTTGTTGCAACGTAGTTTGAAACCTGACCGCTATATGCGCTTGCGACCTTAAGAGTATTGCCCTCTACTGTAAGCACGATCGGTGAATCCGACTGATAAGCCAAAGGTCCGAAATAACCGTGAGGAGAATTTGGATTCGCATCCTCAAGAGTGATTGTTGTGCCATCCTCAGAGAGAGTACCATAATAGTTAGAAGTATATGTAGTCGATCCCATATTGTAGACGAACATATTCTCAAAATAGAGCTTGCCGTCAACGATAGACACTGTAAACTCACCTTCGTATACTGTCTCAGAAGACCATGAATATGGCTTGTTGACATAAGTCTCTGTCCAAGTACCTACAAACTTCTCAAGAGAGTTTCCACCATCACCTGCCGGAACGTCAACCTTCACGCCTGCTGTGTACTCATAGATATAAGCACTGCGGCTTGTAGCATAGTTATATGTAGAGATCTTCTCAACTGAGAAAGTCTTCTCTGCTGAATCGTAAGCAAGTTCGATGTCCTTAGTGAATCCGTAGCTGAGAACAGCACCCTCGCAGTAAACTGTAAGAACGTCACCCTCTACGTCTGCGTAGTAAACACCACCCTTGTTCGACACCATCTGACCGTTCTGGAAGTACATGTCAGCGATGAACATGTTGTTTACCTTGTAGACACCCTTTGTGAAGTCGTCTGAAAGCTCGAATGTGAACACGCCCTTCTTGTTTGAAGGAGTCTCGAGAGACATGTCCTCATATCTTGAGAGCTTGAATGACTCTGCCCACTCTACAGGCTCACCAGCCTCGTCAGCGATCCACTCAGGATAGTAGTTCTTCTGAGCAACCTCGAATGTTGCAAGAACCTTGTCGCCCTTCTTCATTGTAACTGTAGCGACATTGTCGTATGCTGTTGTGTTTGCCTCAGCTGCAGAAAGAACTACAGTCTCCTCACGGATAGCCTTGGTCTCAGCATACTGGAGCCATGCACCGTCGATCTCGATCTCATAGTCAGTAGTTGTTGTTACAGGAACCTCAACATCGCCACCGAGTGGTGAAACGTAGTATGTTGTAGCTCCAACCTCAAAGAAGTCATCACCGTTGAATGAGATTGTCTTAGCCTTGAGCTCGCCTGTTGTGTTGTTGAGCGCATAGAGGTCAACATATCCTGCACCGTAAGCTGGAGTTACGCTTACCGCCTTCTCAGCAGGGAGGACAGCAGCCTCACAGTTTGAAGAAGAAAGAATGCGGACTACAACCTCGTCAGACTCAGCAGCACCTACGATCTGGTAAGGAACCTTGTAAGTCTCACCTGCGATAACCTTAGTCTCATCAAGAGTGAAGAGAATGTTGAATTTGTTTGCAAGAGGAAGCTCGTAAACTGTGCCGTCAACGAGAGTGATCACGAGGTAACCGTCAACAACCTCAACGCTCTGGAAGAATGCATCACCGTCTTCTCCCTTCTCGCCCTGAGGTCCCTGTGGACCAGCTGGACCCTGCTCGCCCTGAGGTCCCTGAGCGCCAGTCTCACCTTTCTCGCCCTGTGGACCCTGAGCTCCGGTCTCGCCTTTCTCGCCCTGAGGTCCCTGAGCGCCGGTCTCGCCTTTCTCGCCCTGAGGTCCCTGAGCGCCGGTGTCACCCTTGTCGCCCTTGTCACCTTTGTCACCCTTGGCACCGTCTGCGCCGTTGTAGATGTAAAGCTTGGATCCGTCAGACATGAGGAGTTCATAGCCTCCCTCGATCTGGTTGTAATCCTCGACTGTGAGCTTGTTCTCAACAGCTGCCTTGAGGGCCTCAAGACCGCTCTTGATCTGCTCAACGTCGTTCTCGAGCTGATCTACTCTCTGCTCGAGCTCCTTTGTACAGCCGACAAGCATCATTGCTGCAGCTGCGAAAGCAAATAAGATTCTTTTCATACGTTTAGTTATTAAATAGTGTTGATTATATTCAAAACTCCGTAAAATTAGAAAAATTCTCGTAAATTTGCGCGTCTTTATGGTGTTTTTTAGCGAAAAAACGACAAAAAGACCACACAACACCACACCAATATGGAAATATTAACAATTTTAATGGTATAAAACAATGAGAAAACACATCGTAGCAGGCAACTGGAAGATGAACACAACAGTTGCAGAGGGCGTAGAGCTCGCAAAGGCAGTAGTAGAGGCTTCAGCTGAAGTTCCAGCTGACGTAAAGCTTATCATTGCACCTCCATTCACACACCTTTACCCAGTAGCTGAGGTAGTGAAAGGTTCAGCAGTAGGTCTTTCATCACAGAACTGCGCAAACCACACCAAGGGTGCTTACACTGGTGAGGTTGCAGTAAACATGATCGCTGGTCTTGGTGCAGAGTACGTCATCCTCGGTCACTCTGAGAGAAGAGAGTACTATGGTGAGACTGACGCTCTCCTCGTTGAGAAGGTTAAGCTCGCTCTCGCTGAGGGTCTTTCTCCAATCTTCTGCATCGGCGAGAAGAAGGAGGAGCGCGAGGCTGGTCGCCACTTCGAGGTTGTTACCGAGCAGGTAAAGAACGTTCTCTTCGAGCTTACTGCTGAGGAGATGGCTAAGGTTGTAGTAGCATACGAGCCAGTTTGGGCTATCGGTACAGGTCTTACTGCAACTGCAGAGCAGGCACAGGAGATCCACGCTGAAATCCGCAAAGTCCTCGCCGAGAAGTTCGGTGAGCTTGCTGAGGAGATCTCAATCCTCTACGGTGGTTCATGCAACCCAACAAACGCCAAGGAGCTTTTCGCATGTCCGGATATCGACGGTGGTCTTATCGGTGGCGCAGCTCTCAAGGCTGACAGCTTCAAGTCAATCGCACTTAGCTTCTAATTGAATATGAAGAAGTTATACATCATAGCAGCCGCTGCAATAGCAGTGGCTGCTTGTGCTCCTAAGAAAGCACCGGTGAACACAGAGCTAAAAGAGAAAGTTGAGAGCTACGCAGTAGTGGAGGTATCTTCACCGCTTTATGATGCTCTTTCTGACAATGACAAGAAGATCGTTGGATTGTTCCGCGAGGCTGCGGAAATCATGGACGGCCTTTTCTGGAAGCAGACATTCGGAGACAAGGCGGAGATGGAAGCGCTCACTGACGAGTATGAGAAGGCATACGCCATGATCAACTACGGCCCTTGGGATCACCTTGACAACAACGCTCCATTTGTTGAAGGATATGCAGAGAAGCCGCTCGGCTGCCAGTACTATCCTCAGGACATGACTCAGGAAGAGTGGAAGGCATTTGACGATCCGAACAAGCTCAGCCTCTATACAGTAATCCGCCGTGACGAGAACGGTGCACTCAAGACCGTATGGTATCGTGACGAGTACAAGGCAGAACTCGACAAGGTATGCGCTCTCCTTGAGGAGGCCGCATCACTCACAACAAACGAGGGCATGCGCACATACCTTACAGAGCGTGTAAAGGCATTCCGCACAGACGACTACCTCGCAAGTGACCTTGCTTGGATGGACATGAAGGACTGCAACATGGACCTGGTGATCGGACCTATCGAGAACTACGACGACCACCTCTTTGAGGCAAAGGCTGCATACGAGGCATTCATCCTCCTCAAGGATGAGACACGCAGTGCAAACCTTGCCAAATACGTAGGTCTCCTCCCTACTCTCCAGACAATGCTTCCATGCGCACCTGAGTACAAGACATTCGTGCCTGGTACTTCTTCAGACCTCAACGTTTATGATGCAATCTACTATGCCGGAGACTGCAATGCGGGCAGCAAGACGATTGCGATCAACCTCCCTAACGACGAGAGAGTTCACGCGCTCAAGGGCACACGCCGTCTCCAGCTCTACAACAGCATGATGGCTAAGTTCAACAAGATCGTGATGCCTATCGGTGAGGTTCTCATGGACCCTTCACAGCTCGAGCATCTCAGCGCAGACGCATTCTTCTGGAATGTAACATTCCACGAAGTGGCTCACGGACTTGGCGTAAAGCAGACAGTAAACGGCAAGGGCTCTGTAGACGAGGCAATGGGCTCAGAAAAGACTACATGGGAAGAGGCCAAGGCTGACATCCTCGGTCTTTTTATGGTAAACAAGCTCATCGAGATGGGAGAGATTACAGACATCACCAAAGAGGAGTCTATCGCTACATTCATCGCAGGCATCGTGCGTTCAGTACGATTTGGTTTCGCATCGTCACACGGCAAGGCCAACATGATGTGCTACAACTACATGGCTGAGCACGGAGCATTCACTCGTAATGAGAAGGGACAGTATGTAGTGGACTTCGAGAAAGCACCTGCAGTCATCGACTCATGGGCTGAGCTCATCATCAGGACTCAGGCAACAGGTGACCTCGAATTCGCTCAGCAGTATTCTGCAAAGAACGCAGACATCACTCCTGAGCTCGAAGGAGACATCAAGAAAGTCAACGAGGCTGGAATCCCACGTGACATCGTATTCGACTGGGCTTGGTAAGCAGATGAAGATATATAGAAACTAAAAAAAGCGACTGAAAACAGTCGCTTTTTTTAGTGCCCGAGATAGGAGTCGAACCTACACGCCGTGAAGCACTCGCACCTGAAACGAGCGTGTCTACCATTTCACCACTCGGGCTTGGAAAAGAGAATGCAAATATATGAAATGTTTTTAAATTCCGAACTATTTTTTCAATTTTCCACTACATTCATGCATCAGATAACCACATTGAAGACATACTCCTCACGCCACCCGGCCACAGATATCGCCACACGAGTCAATGAATAATCCAGACTGACAGTTATATCACGCAGATTTTCTTCCTGCCAGTCATATCCGCTTGCGGCGACATATTCGCCCAGGGCGAAAGTCTTGAGCGTGCCGGTTTCATCATGGACTTCCAGCACCAGGGAATCGTCAGTCTGCCGGGGCAGAGTCAGACGACATACCCCGTAATCATCGGTATTCATTGCATACAGGAACTCCCCCTCCGAAGGTTTCCCGCCAGGCTCATATCCGTTTATATTGCCCTTCGCCTCAAGCCTGAACGGGAAAACTTCCTCCTCCTCAACCTGTATGGTCATGATGCAATGATTCTTAACCATCAGAACCCTCTCCACCATCATCTCTCCCTCCGCTCTGACATGTGAAGAATGCATATACACCTGGGGACACTCGCTTCCATAATCAATTCCCAGCCTTCCAGTGTCATCAACACAATCATCTGCACCGAAATACACACCCACACTCACATCTTCACGTGGAACGGAAACGACATACCCCTCACTGAAAGCCGCAGCACTCAGAGTATCCCTTGTCAGGAAACTGCCGGAAGCACCGACGACGAGTTCAGCCTGCTTGACGACAGATGTATCCACTTCACTCATATCTATCACCAGTCTGCACGGGCACACTTCCCTGTCCTCCTTCACGGAACATGAAAGACTCACCAACACACAAAAGGAAAATGTCAGAACTTCCGAAAGTTTCATAACGTCAAAAGATTATATAGTTTCATTTACATTCTGCTGAACCCAGTCCTTCACGGTAACTGTGAATGTAACAGTTCCCTCCTCAACCGGAACATCCGGAGAATCAGAACCAAGACGGGTTATCGTCAGGTTGTAGTCATACGAAGTATTCGCATCAACTGCGTCAAGAGTCACCGGATAGTAGTAAGTATATCCGCCTATCGTAGCCTCCACAACCAGTCTGGTCTTGGTATCGGTAAGATTCGGATAGCAATAGAAATAGTGCTCATTGGTGTATGGGCTTCCCGCAGCAACCACTCCGGAGGCCACATCATCACGAAGGAATCCCAGTGCATTGCTATCATCATGCTTACCCAAGTTATACCACTTTGACGGTTCGTTCTGGTCCAGATATGCCTTGTCTCCGGCTACGTTTATCAGATAGATGGCCTTGATATCAAAGGTCATCTGCTTGTGCTGGTCCAGTTCAAAGGCTGTCGAAATCTGAGAAACCCCAACCTTAGCCGCCAGACGCTCCACCTGCATGGTCACTGTAGAAGAGGCTGTTAGTTCCTTCACGACCAAGCCTGACATCACTATGTTTCCTGCAGCACAATCGGCTAGATCGGAGACAGCTGCGCTCAGCTCTGCAATATTGTCTATGCCAGTTTCAAGCGGAGCATTTGCAAGAGCAACTATCTGTTTTTCGCCAGTGGTGCAGGTCAGAGTCAGCGACGCTCCTGTCCCATGAGAGGAGGTTTCATAGACACCGTTTTTATCAAATACAAAAATCTGAAGATCATTGACCTGCGCGTCTGCAGGTGCACCTGTCACCTTAGTCACTCCTTCCGGGAGCTTGACCGTAAGCTGGATCTTTTCACCCGGCTTCATCTCCGACACTTCAACATTCTTCTCATTACAGCCAACCAGGGCCAAGGCAGCAAGAGCTGCGAAAAATAATTTTTTAACCATAATTTAAAATTGTTTGTATTTATTAACCAATGCATACATCTCCGGATCCAGATTGGCTCGATGCTCCAGATACGGATCATACGCGAGTGCGAGTTCATAATATTTCATGGCTTCATCTTCCTGTCCCAGACGTACCAGAACCATTGCCTTAAGGTAACATACCTTTGGATCAGTATCATCAAGACGTCCGAGCACATCAAGAGCCGAATGATTATAGTCTGCAGACATAAAGGCCAGCGCCGAATTATAGTCATCATAGGGGCGCAGAATGTTTACGGCCTTCTTGTAATCAAGTTCCTTCAAGGCCTGCACTCCTGCCATATAGACAGTATCCAATTCCGTTGTATGGACGGTATCCTTGACCATACCTGCGCGATGCAGATGAAAATCAAAGCGGACACTTCTGAGCTGAGGATAAAGCTTCTCGCGCAGATATTTATACTCAGGCATCCTGCTCAGCTTCCTTTCCCTCTCATCCGGGTTAACAATGCTGCTTATAGTCTCAAGCATCTTTCCTTTAGCAGCTTCTGCCATCAAGCTGTCTGAGGCAATCAGCTTTTCCAGCTGCTCCCAGTTTTCCGGCAGTTCTGACATTCTCAGGCTGTCCCTCCACTCGTCGGGGACATATTCATGAATGTATTCCAGCATGGCTTTTGAACGCGCCCTTGACAATTTCCTATTCAGGGCATACGTTCCTTCCGGAGAGCATGATGCCACTACCACGAGCGAGTCAAGGACAAATTCCTCTCGCGAAACCACGTCATCAATGCAGCGCCTTATCCTACGCAGCTCCGAGGCATTGTCTCCCAGCAATGTATCCACATCTGCCTTGCCTTGTCGAAAGTCAATCAGCGCCTTTGTATTATCATAAACAGTACGTTCCAGGACTATCATCCTGTATTTAGGGCGCTCATCAGCCAAGGTGGACAACGAACTTATATAGAACGTAAGTTCTTCAGGGAAGGGCAGTTCCATGAGCTTATCTCCCCGTTCATACAGACTGCCGCTCAACGCAACCATCACCTTCTTTAGCCTTGGGCGACTTTGAAACGTATGCGTATATCTATAGATGAAGTCACCTCCATCACCGACAAGAACAGTATCCAGACGTATCCCTTCCGTAACGATAGGATCCTTGACATACTTCCTGTACATCTTGTCCACCCGCGAGCGGCGGCGTTCATTCATCCTGATCTTCAGATGCTTGCGATAGTGCTCCAGAGCCTGTCTCTGCGTCACTCCGAACAGATTCTCAGCGAGTGGCTCCGATATGAACGTCGAGTCCGTCTTCATGGCATAGGTTTCGGGATAATGCCGTTCCAAAAATATTTCCAGCTGCCCCAGGTACATCAGGTCAGAAGGATCTGTGATGATGCTCGACAGAAACGCCTTATACCGCTCATAGCCCCTCAGCTGAGCAGCGCGATAAGCAGCTCCGGTAATGAATATGGGGTCCAGAGACAAGGTATCCTGCTGAATCCGCATGCTCGGAGAGATTTTGAGCTGCCATTGGGAGTCGGACATTCCGGCTGGCACGGACACATCAAAAGATATGGACACATATCCGGCTCTTTCAGCCACATTTCGAAAGCGAGCGACAACCTTGGAGGCACTTATGATATCTGTAGCCACCATCTCTCCGGTTTCAGAATCTCTGATAGCGTTCATTATGATCGGGCCATCGGAAAGTGTTCCCCTGATGCTGTCAATCTGGATTTCCTGGTCTTGGCCTTCATCATCCAAAGGCTTTTCATCGGTCACGGAAAGGCCCATCGCAATCTCTCCGGAAGCGATCTTCCGGATCCGCGAATAAGGGCTGCAAGAAACCAGCACCAGAAGCAATATGAAGATTATTCTAAAACACATACGCAAGGGATATCATCAGGTCATCTGGATGCAGGAACCATTTTCTGCCGTCTTCAATTGTAATTCCACACAACTGGCAGGAATATTTCTTATACCACGCCGCGCCGCTCCATATACCAAGGCCAAACTCTACATTGAAATGGCGGGAAATCATCAGCGTATAGCCTGCACATACCCCCAATCCAGCCTTATCTCCCTCCTCAGTTTCTCTGTTAAATATGCCGCCGAGATTATATTCCTGATACCTCAGCTTACCTGCAAACCACCACCCCGAATAGGAATGCCAAGGCCATGCACGCACTCCGACAGCATAAGACTGCTGTCTGTATTGAAACTGTCGCTGCTCACCTTTATGAAAGGTAAACGGGTTATATCTGGCAGAAGCAGTTACACTCCAATGCTGGGACAGAGAATACGAGACCTCCACATTAAAGGTGCCCAGACATGCATAATCCAGCAGGTTGGTCGAGACTGAAGCTTTCTGAGCAGAAGAGGGAAACACATTCAGGATAAACAAGGCTATCGCCAGCAAGACAATCCTTCTCATATCATCAATATCTGCTGAAGACCTGTTCAATTATATCTCTCTTGGAAGGACATGAGAGCAGCAGAGCATTCTTGAGGTCGCTTCTTGAGGTCACGCTCTGATCCAAAACATCGAATATTGCAGAACACCCGATGCCTCTTTCATCCAGATACCGGAAAATCTGAGGCTTGAACCAATAAGACGTGCCGAAAGTAGGGAAAGAACCGCCATACCTTTCCTTGTACATCTTGCTCTCAAGATAATAGCCCCACATTTCACCAACCTCGCAGTAGCCGGAACCTTGAGTTGTTCCGTCACCGTAGGTCATCCCTCCGGTCTTGACAAAAGAAGTCATGATATACTTTATGTATTCATCCCAATATCCTGTTCCGACAGCTGAAAAATGACTGGCGTGGGCCAGTTCATGGCATGTTGTAGAGTATATGCGTCTATAATCTTCCTTGCCGTCGAGTCCTAAGGTTATATCAGGCAGAAAATTCTCGAGCAGAGGAGCGAATGCTCCAAGGAAAGAGGCGATCAGTTCGTTCTGCACAATCGCTCCGTGATGAAGCATGACTGCGCTGCTGGCTCCTTGATTATGAAAGATCCATATACGAAGACCTGAAGGAGGCAAGGCGATATCCATGTCATCCGACGAACATCTGGAATAATAGTCATATGCAGCATTGTTCACCACGCAGCGGCGGTAGAGTTTCTCTTCCGATTCCTTAGTAACAGTCATATTTATACCCTCAGGACTTGTCTTGCCAAGAGTTGACACTGAAGCAGGGAGAAGAACCAGGTTGAAGCCGATGGAGAATCCCTTCTGGTTCTTGAATATCAGACGGTAACGAAGATCAGAAGAAAAGGTCTTGTTCATTTTATAATACCCGTCACGGTCTGTGTACGCGTGATCGAACTTCACGAACGAATTGCATGAGACCATCACGCCTGCAACTCCAAAGGCCTTACCTCCATTGGCATGCTCATCTACGATTGTTATTCTGCCCGATGGGGTTACTTTTGTCGCGGCTTTGGTCGAGATCTCCGACAATCTGTCTGCGTTTCCGGTCAGAATATATGCTTCTCTTTCAACTGCCTCCCAATCGATACCGTCTCCTGCGCGAGTCCCGGTATCATGCTCGGCAATATAACATTCGTCTATGATCTCATACCTGATGTCGGGGAATTCAAAGTCAGGATCGACAACTGCATACTGCCATGTAACATCTCCTTCCGGCACCAGGGGATCATGGTACCAGTCTCCCTCTACAAGGATGTCATAATCCAGCGGATGATCGACCAGATGGACTCCAGCATCCACAAGTGCATCATACTCCATATCATCAGCAGGAAGAAAGCGCACATAAAGATTTGTTGTCTGCAGGTCCACCCTGTCTGCCTTTGTCGGATACAATGACTTGAGCGCATTGCGCATGTTTTCTGTCTTGTATGGGTTCTCCAGACGGTCACCCAACACAATCATTTCATGGGTCAGATCCTTCCCATAAGAGCAGTCAAGATCTCGTTCGGAACTGACCTCTTCCTTACTGCATGCCATCATCATGACAGTCATGAGCAACATTAAAAATCTACCTCTCATAACAAATACATTTAATTACGGAGGCAAAGTTCCGAAGACTTATCCGCGTAACAAAAAAGTACGCGGATAAAGTCAAAAAAAGCCCTCTGACATACGTCAAAGGGCGATTCAGGGTCGAAAATTTGTTTGATTTTTATAAAAAATCAAACAAATTTCTGGCATTTTTCTAGAAATACGAGACTGTCTTCTGCTCCACAGCAGCGAGGATACTGTTAGCCACACGGCTCACACCAAATCGGAAGTACTCCTTGTTGAGCCACTCTTTTCCAAGAATTGTAGATACTATAGAATAGTAGCAGAGTGCGTCTGCTGCAGAAGATATTCCGCCTGCCGGCTTGAAACCGATCTTCTTTCCAGTGATCTGATAGAATTTCGAAATGCATTCACACATCACATACGCGGCAGCTGGAGTCGCGTTTACATCCACCTTTCCTGTTGATGTCTTGATGAAGTCAGCGCCTGCTTCCATTGCAAGGAAGGAAGCAGCAGCAATCTTTTCCGGAGTACGGAGGAGTCCTGTCTCAAGGATGACCTTGAGGTGCACCTTTCTGCCCTGACGCTGAGCGACAGCATCGATGCATGAGCGGACCTGACGGATCTCCTCAGAAGCAGCCTCATAGTCTCCTGCCAGGAAGGCATTGAGAGCCAGAACGATATCCACTTCATCTGCTCCCTGCTCTACTGCAAGCTCACACTCCTTCAGTTTTACCTCAAGGAAACTCTGTGACGACGGGAAGCATGCAGAAACAACGGTGATATTGAAGTCACATGCCCTCTCCTTGTCAACCACTGAGGCAAAATTAGGATACACACAAACCGATGCAGGCAATGGCCACTCCGGATAATCCTGACGGAATGCGTTCACCTTTCCCACAAGCTTAGCGACAGATGCCGGAGTGTCATCGGTCTTAAGGGTAGTAAGGTCCATCATCGAGAAACAGTCCTTATAAACCTGCTCAGAAGCCACCTTGTCAAGATTAGAGGCAATCATCTCAAGCGCTCTGCCCATAGCCTCCTGATCAGGAGCATAGCCATATTTTGTCAAAAAGTCCATATGTATAAATATAAATTAAAATTTCAACTTTGAATCAACCACTATTGTCACAGGTCCATCATTAAGCAGAGACACCTTCATGTCCGCTCCAAAGATACCTCTTCCAACTTTCTTTCCAATCTGCTGTTCGACAATATCAATAAACTTCTCATACAGAGGTATTGCCACATCAGGCTTGGCAGCCTTTATATACGATGGTCTGTTTCCCTTTACAGTCGACGCATACAGAGTAAACTGGCTCACGACCAGAATATCTCCACCGACATCCTGCACAGACAGGTTCATGACACCATCAGCATCGTCAAATATCCTCATGGCGACCAGTTTACGCGCAGTCCACAGCAGATCCTCCTCTGTATCTTCATCAATAAAGGCGGCAAGAACGAGGAGTCCGTTGCCGATTTTCGACTCATATCCCTCTGCCGGCACTGCAACTGATGCCTGTGAAACTCTTTGTATTACTAGTCTCATCCTCTAACCTGTATATCAAATCCTTCATCAATGAGCGGCTGCACCATGGCAGTCATCTCTTCTACGGTATATTTCCCAAGCGTCTTGTCCGGAGTCTCCCTGTCTATCGTGTACACCATCACCTGTCGAGGCTTCAGCGTCCTCACAATTTCATGCCATGAGGTCAAGGCCTCATGTGCCGCCGTATCAAACTCAGATGACCTGAGGAACATTGTCTGGAGGATGAAGTTTCCGTTAAAGCTCTTGAGATTTTCAATCACCTTTTCCAGGCTGTATGTTCCGACCGGCTTATTTATCTTTTCAACAAGCTCCTGGCTTGATGCATCTATCTTCAGAATCGGATTGTCAACCTTCATAAGAGCCTTCGCAATTCTCTCTCTTCCCAATAGTGTTGCATTGGACAGAACAGATACTTTCGCATCAGGGAAATACTGGTCCCTGAGCTTAAGCGTAACGTCAATGATCTCTGCAAAATCAGGGTTCATGGTAGGCTCGCCATTACCTGAAAAGGTGATGGAATCTACTGGCGTCCCCTCTGCTGCAGCCTTTGACATCTTTTCCTTAAGCGCAGCCTCAACTTCAGCAAGCACTGGAAATCTCCTGTCAGGCACTGCGCCATCCGCATTCCATCCGCACTCGCAGTATACACAGTCAAAGTTACAGAGTTTACCCTTGGAAGGCAGAATATTCACTCCAAGGGAAGAACCGAGTCTACGACTGAATATCGGACCGAAAACTATGTCGTCAAAATGCAGCATTATATAATCCTTTCAGAACGGCTGTCTGCTGTAAGGTTTCCTTCAGCATCTATGTCTGTAATCAGTACAACTCCAGGCTTCTTACCTGGTGCAAGGCTTCCAAGTTCATCCTTCTTAAGGAACTTAGCACCGTTCAGGCAAGCCCACTCAAGCAGCTGATTCATCGGCACTTCAGGGAAGTTTGCATGCAGGCAGTAAAGTTCCTTAACTATATCAAGGTCGTCATTGCTTGAAAGAGAATCTGTTCCCACAATCACCTTGAGTCCATTTTCCCTCATAAGAGGAATCGGAGGCAAAGCATTGTGGATAAATATGTTTGAGAGCGGACATACCGCCCAATATACATTCTTCATCACGCTTTTCGCAGCATTGATGTCATCCTGCGAAAGGCATACATTGTGAACAAGCAGAATATGCTCATCATAAGGTGCTGGCTTGGCAGCAGCAAGGCGGGCAATGAAATATTTCAAAGAAGACTCCCCTGTCACAGGCGGTGTGCTCATGCCGGACCTCTTTCTGTTTTCATACATCGCTCCGGTACCTGTCAGAAGAAGATCCTCTTCTTCCTGGCTCTCCTGAGAATGATATGAAACATAGCCTCTCTCAAGACCTGCTGCGGCAGAAGCACTGAGCAACTGAGGGCTCATCGTATAGCATGAATGAGGTGTTGGCGCCGCATCTATCCCCGCCTGGTCGGCAATGACATTAAGTGCAGTGACATCCTTCATCACCCCCTCGCACATTTCTGGCTCGCTACCGAACACCTCAAGAAAAGTCCTGGTATACATCGGGTGAGCCTTCTTTACCGCAAATGAAGACTCGTCGTTGCTGATGTCTGCCATTGCTGAAACTCCATCCTTCCACATCTTGTCCATCCACTCCTTTACAAGCTTAGCCTTGACATCATTACCTGCCCAGTCACGCAGCTCGTTTATCTGATCGATAAAGCCGGCCATACCGGTTCCTTTACGGAACTTCTTGTACAGGTGAGACAGCTCCACATGGCAATGTCCATTCACGAAACCTGGCACAAGAGCCCCTGGCACCACTTCTTCACCCTCCTGACATTCTCCGACACTTATAATAGTGCCGTCATTCTCATCATACTCCACATAGCCCTTGCTTATCGGAGCATGCCCATCAAGCGGATATACAAACTGAGCGGCTATTCTTTTCATAACTACTTCTTCTTTTTAAACAAAGTATTATTGACATTGAGCTGTCCCGTGTTTTTAAGCTTCTTCACAACTTTATCATCTGGTAGTGACAGAGGCTTCAAGGTATCCATAACCGCAAGCGAATCAACTGTTGCAAGCGTATCTGCGTCGACCTGTATATTACGAGGTATTCTGACAAACTTGTAATAAAAGGACAATGAATCCCACTCAATCGATAGCGAGTCATCTAATCCGAAAGCCTTGTCATTAATGTATGTGACAGCGAAAAGTGAATCATTCAGATTTACCTTGCTTGCCATCGACTTTACAAATTTCTCTCTATCCTTGTCATTCTGAAGCTTGTCTTTTTTCTTGTGTAGATCAGACAGTTGACCATCAAGTATCTTGACCGTCTTCTTCATTATGTCAGCATAAGTATCCGGATCGTTCAGATAATAATCGACACTTTTTCGATAGTCAGCAGATGTGTGACCAAATTTCTTCAGTATCGGCTCATACACAAGAGATGTGTCGGCTATCATCCTCATTCCAGGCGTGGAGTTTATCCACTGGTCTGTAAGAAGCATTTCAGCATATATCTTCGCCATGGTATCCTCCTCGATGATTCCTTCTTCCTTACAGCTTTGTATAGAAAGAAGAAGCATCGAAGAAGCCAAAGCCAGCAATATATATCTGAAAAAACGTCTCATCTTATCTCAATGTAGCTCCAAATTCGTTCTGGAATGTAGAAAGAAGCTTGCTCATCACTCTTTCCACATCATTATCAGTCAATGTCTTGTCAAGATCCTGCATCACGAAGCTAAGTGCATACTGCTTCTTGCCTTCTGCAATCTTATCACCTCTGTAGACGTCAAAGAGACCAACCTGCTTGATAAGTTTCTTGCCAACGCGGAACGCGCTCTTGCGGAGATCTGCGTAGCTTACAGACTCATCGAGAAGGAGAGCAAGGTCACGTCATACCTCAGGGAACTTAGGGAGTTCCTTATACTTGATCTTGTTTCTCTTCACAAGTTCAAAGAGGGCAGGCCAGTTGATCTCAGCCGCAAAGACAGGCTGCTTGATGCCGAACTGCTTGAGTCTTGCAGGAGCGATTGTACCCATTACTGCAAGAGGTTGGTGTGAGCCTGGAAGGTTGTATGCAAGTCCCTCAGAGAAGAGGTCTGCAGGAGCAGCCTCAGTCTCGAGTGAATAGATATCACAGCCGAAACGCTTGAGGAGGAGCTCAAGATATCCCTTGAGCTGGAAGTAGTTGCCCTTGCCAGGATCCACTCTCCAAGACTTGTCAGGCTGACCGCTGATGAAGAGAGCATAACATGTATGTTCCTCGTATGACTCGAGGGTCTTGCCGTCTGTCTCAGGCTTGAATGAATATACCGAACCGTACTCAAAAGTCTTGATGTTGGTGATCTGGCGGTTGATGTTGTATGCGATAACCTCAAGGCCGTTGAGAAGAAGTGTCTGTCTCATCACATTGAGATCAGAACTGAGAGGGTTCATGATCCTCACGCACTTCTCTTCAGGGAAAGTCTTGAGTTTTGCGTAGTAGTCTGACTTAGTCAGAGAGTTGTTCATTGTCTCTACGAAGCCGTTAGCAGCAAGGAAGTCTGCGATAGACTTGCGAACCTGCTCAGGCTCAGGCTTCTGCGGTGCATTCACAGACATTCTCATTGCCTGTGGAAGCTCGATGTTGTTATATCCGTAGACACGGAGGATCTCCTCCACGATGTCACACTCACGGTATACATCAATCATATATGAAGGTACAGCCACCTTCGCGCCTGCCTCTGTCTTCTCGATGAACTCATATGCCAGTCCCTCAAGGATACCCTCGATCACGTCATGGCCGATCTTCTTGCCGACGAAATTCTCGATGCGGTTATAGTCAAGGTCTACAACCTTCTTTTCGATCTTCTCCGGATAGAACTCCTGCATTCTGCCGACGATCTGACCGCCTGCAAGTTCCTGGATAAGGAGAGCTGCGCGCTTTGCCGCATACTCTACAACGAGAGGGTCTGCTCCACGCTCATAACGGAACGAAGCGTCGGTCTTGAGAGTATGTCTCTTAGAGCTCTTTCTGATCGATACAGGATTGAAGTATGCGCTCTCGAGGAATACGTCGACAGTGCTTTCAGTAACACCTGACTCTTCACCACCGAATACTCCTGCAAGGCACATGGACTTCTCGGCATTTGCAATCATGAGGTCCGCTGCGCTCAAGGTGCGTTCAACACCATCGAGTGTAACAAACTTCTCGCCTTCCTCAGCTCTGCGCACCACAACCTTGCCACCAGAAATCTTTGCAGCATCAAATGCATGAAGCGGCTGTCCGATCTCGTGGAGGACGAAGTTTGTGATGTCGACGATATTGTTGATTGGTCTGAGGCCGATAGCAAGGAGCTTCTTCTGAAGCCACTCTGGAGAAGCAGCAACCTTCACGCCCTTTATGGTTGTACCAGTATATCTTGGAGCGCCATCTGCAGCAAGAACCTCTACAGGAATAGCGCCTTCGGCATCATTGTCTGCCCATGCAGAAACGTCAGGCATCTTGAACTCGCAAGGAATGTTGTTATGCTTGAGATATGCATAGAGATCGCGCGCAACACCGATATGAGAAGCTGCATCAACACGGTTTGCAGTAAGTCCTATCTCGATCAGAGCATCAGTCGCAAGGCCAAGATAGTCCTTTGCTGGAGTACCCACAACTGCTTCAGGATCAAGCACCATGATACCGTCATGCGACTCTCCGATGCCGAGTTCATCCTCAGCGCAGATCATTCCGAACGACTCCACGCCACGCATCTTAGACTTCTTGATCTTGAAGTCCTCACCAAGGACAGTACCGACTGTAGCCAGAAGGACCTTCTGTCCTGCAGCTACGTTCGGCGCGCCACAAACGACCTGAAGGAGTTCAGGCTCGCCAGTGTTAAGTTTTGTAATATGGAGGTGATCTGAATCAGGATGCTCTACACACTCAACAACCTCTGCTACAATTACTCCTGCCAGACCGCCAGGAATCTCTTCAATCTGCTCGAGAGAATCCACTTCAAGTCCGATTGAAGTCAGAGCCTCTGCCACTGCCTCAGGAGCGAGGTCACACTCAAGATAGTCCTTGAGCCAATTGTACGAAATCTTCATATATTATTTTCTTTATTTTTCTATATCATCCTTTGAGAAGAGCGAGCCGACAAACTCTCTCTTGTTGAATACCTTGAGGTCATCTATACCCTCGCCTATACCGACAAACTTGATAGGGATACGGAACTGATCCACGATGCCTACAACCACGCCACCCTTGGCAGAGCCATCAAGCTTTGTCACAGCAAGGGCCGTGATATCCGTTGCACGCATGAACTCCTTTGCCTGCTGGAAAGCATTCTGGCCTGTGGAACCATCCAGAACCAGAAGCACCTCGTGAGGAGCATCCGGCACAACCTTACGCATGACATTACGAATCTTTGTAAGCTCATTCATGAGATCGATACGGTTATGCAGACGACCGGCTGTATCTACAATCACCACATCAGCATCCTTCGCCACTGCAGACTTTACAGTATCAAAAGCAACCGATGCAGGATCTGCTCCCATACCCTGCTTTACGATGTCAACACCGGCACGTTCAGACCAGATGGTGAGCTGATCTACAGCAGCTGCACGGAATGTATCAGCAGCGCCAAGCACAACCTTCTTTCCCTGAGCCTTGAGGTGGCTGGCAAGCTTTCCGATTGTAGTAGTCTTTCCGACACCGTTCACGCCCACAACCATAATCACATACGGCTTCTTGGAGAAGTCGAACGGTACGACGAGGTCATCAGATGTCTCACCCTCTTTCAGGTTAAGAAGTTCCGCTATCTCACCACGAAGAATGTCAACAAGCTCGTCCAGAGAAACGTATTTATCCCTGCGGACGCGCTCCTCGAGATTCTCAATGATCTTCATTGTGGTATCAACACCCATATCTGTAGCAAGCAGTGCTTCTTCGATTGCATCCAGCAGATCATCATCAACCTCAGTCTTACCAATAATCGCCCTGGAAAGCCTCTCGAAAAAGCTTCTGTTTGTCTTCTTTACACCTTTATCAAAAATACCCATATAATTCGTGAGTTTAACTCACAAATATACTGCTTTTAAAGATAATAAAAAAGGGGCATGACCGTTTTTCGATCATGCCCCTGAATCACTTAAGGAAAGAATTATTTCTTTGCGAAGAAATCCTTAGCCTCAGACTCTTCAACGAGAAGCTCGTTGAATACATAAGCACCTGTCTTTGGAGACTTGTCCATGCGGATACACTTAACCATCTTCTTGAGTGTACCAGCCTTGAAGGTTGCGACTGCTTTCTTTGCCATTT
>JAZOPY010000063.1:0-12292 GCA_045655825.1 Candidatus Cryptobacteroides sp.
AAAAAAGCCGACCCGAAAATTTCAGGTCGGCCAAGCATTTTATCTTGTGATTATTCTGCGTCTGTAGAATCATCCTCACCATTAGAGTACTGAGAGATATTGTCATCTGGAAGACCCTCTCCATCTCCGTCGCTATCGTCTCCGTCCTCTCCGTCAAGCCAACGCTCAAGATCCTCTGCATCATCAGTCTTCACTTGTATTTTTACCAAATATATTGCGTCAGGAATCTCAATCGTAACAGCATAAAAACTTGTTCCATCCGGCTTGTCATACTTTACCAGATCAGGAAAATAGTCGCTATATCCCTTTGGATACTTCTCTGCAAACGCTGCAGCAAGCTCATCAGACATATTCTCGAAGCTGCATACAGCTCTTCTCTTATTCTCTGTTGACATATCTTTAAGTTAATTTTCTGTTAGTTCGTTGAAATCCGGTGCAAGTGTAGGACATTTTTTTGAATTGAGCAACACTGACTGCACTTTTTTTCTACTTTCCTCGACGAAAGAAAAACGACTTCTGTTCCTTCTTCTTCTCTATGTCTCTCTCCACAAAGAGTTTCTGCATGTTTTTAGGATCTATCCCCGTATAGAACATCACCGAGGATGTAGTCATAGGGGTAGGAGTAAAGTCCTGCACCTGATCCATATAAAGTCCTCGCAGAGCCGGATTTTTTGCAAGACGCTGCATCTCCCTCATTCCACATCCAGGGTGTCCGGATATGAAATACGGCACCAGCTCGCACTTTTTCCCGCTAGAGCGGACGATCTGATCGAACTCCATCCTCAAACGCTCAAAGAACTTGAACGACGGCTTGGCCATAAGCTTGAGCACAGCGCCCTCAGTGTGCTCAGGGGCAACCTTCAGACGACCGGATGTATGTTCAAGGATAAGTTCCTTCAGATAAGGATATGAAGTCTCATCTATATACCCCTTCTCGTCAAGGAACAGGTCATATCTGATGCCACTTCCGATATATGCATGCTTGATTCCCTTGACCTTTGCGATCCTTTCATAAAGCTTCAGCAGACGCTCATGCGAGCGGTCCATGTTCTTGCATGGCGCAGGGAAAAGACACGATTTGCGGCGGCACTTGGCGCACAGCTCAGGATTCCTGCCCCTCATGCCATACATATTTGCAGTCGGAGCACCGACGTCTGAGATATTGCCGGCAAAGCCAGGAAGGCTATTCAACGCAGTGATTTCCTTGATGATGCTCTCCTCGCTGCGTGACTGGATGAACTTGCCCTGATGAGCGGCAATCGTACAGAAATTACATCCTCCGAAGCAGCCTCTGTGAGTGTTCACCGAGAACTTGATCATCTCGAAAGCAGGGATATGCTTGCCCTTGTAGCGAGGATGAGGCAGTTTGGTGAACGGAAGATCCCAGAACGAGTCCATCTCCTCCTGCGTTGCAGGAGGCCATGTAGGATTTATCTGTACATATCCGTTTCCTACGGGTTCTATCAGGACCGGAGGAGTAAGCATATTGGCATATGTCTCGATGACATGGAAGTTCTCAGCAAAAGCTATCTTGTCCTTCGTGCATCGCTCATATGAGTTCAAGATGACTGCATCCTTGAGTTTCGAGCGGCCGTCCATATAGAAGGCCAGCTGAGGAATCTTCCTGATGTCGTTGATGTTGCGGCCGGCCTCGATAGCCTTCGTGAACTCTATCATGGTGCGCTCGCCCATGCCGTAGCAAAGCCAGTCAGCACCGCTCTCCACGAGGACAGACGGCTTGAGCGCATCCTGCCAGTAGTCATAATGGGTGAAACGTCTCAAGGACGCCTCGATGCCACCGATCACCACAGGGATGTCCGGATATATCTCCTTCAGGATTTTTGTATAGACCGTAACTGCATAATCCGGTCTCTGGCCTGCCTTTCCTTCCGGAGTGTAGGCATCGTCGCTGCGAAGGCGTTTTGCAGCAGTATAATGGTTGACCATCGAGTCCATGGCACCGGCATTGACTCCGAAATAAAGTCTCGGAGCACCCAGCTTACGGAAGTCGCGCAGGTCGTCGCGCCAGTTAGGCTGTGGCACGACAGCGACACGATAGCCATGCTTCTGCAGCCATCGCGCAATCACGGCAGTGCCGAAAGAAGGGTGGTCTATGAACGCATCTCCTGTGAAGAGGATGACGTCGATATAGTCCCACCCGAGAGCCTTGACCTCCTTCGCGGAGGTAGGAAACATATAATTCATCTGTTAAAACATGTATCTTGCTGACACTGTAGGAATCAGGCCCAGCAGGGAATCCTTATCGAAGACGCTCACATCCTTCAGAAGTACCGTTCCCAAAGCAGGGCGCATGTCCGCCGACAACTGCAGAGGAAGGTCGTCGAAGATATATTCCAGCCCAACAATCGCCATGACGCCGAGAGTCAGTCCCTTGCCCGGAGCCCAGCCGCCGCCGAGATAAACTCCGGGGCCGGCGTAGAAGTTCCAGGTTCCCTCGTCTGTCCACCTTGGCGACAGTATGCTGATGTTGTATGAGGCCATCATCCTTATCGAACCTGATGCCGGGACTCCGGTATGGAATCCCAGATCAAGCTGAAAGACATTGTCGGTACCATATACCATGTGCTGGAAGGACACCGCCTCGTATGGGCCGACCGTCAGTCCGATGGAGCGGACTTGAGCTCTGGCACCGAAGGCAAGGCAGGCCGCCAGCATTATGAGAAGAAACTTCTTCATGGTTACATTCTCTCCGGAAGGTTGATTCCAAGGATAGACATAGCCTTGGCAAGAACCTTGGCGATGGTCTCTACAAGGACAAGACGGTACTCCAGGAGAGCCTGATTCTCCTCGCGGAGGATAGGTGTGTCGTGGTAGTACTGGTTGAACTCCTTGGCGAGCTCGTATGCGTAGTTCGCAATCACAGCTGGAGAGTGAGCTGCTCCAGCCTCTGCAACCTTAGCAGGGAATGTATTGAGGATCTTTATGATACGGATCTCCTTGGCAGAAAGCTCCGACTCAGGCTTCACAGCAGCCACAACATGCGGGATACCCTTCTCATCCGCCTTGCGGAGGATAGACTTGATACGTGCGTGAGTGTACTGGATGAAAGGACCTGTGTTTCCGTTGAAGTCGATGGACTCCTTAGGATCGAAGAGCATTGTCTTGCGTGGATCCACCTTGAGGATGAAGTACTTGAGTGCTCCGAGGCTGATCATCTTGAAGAGAGCGTCCTGCTCCTCCTCTGAGAAGTCATTGATCTTTCCGAGCTCAAGAGAGGTCTCCTTTGCAGTATTGTACATACCTGCGATGAGGTCGTCAGCGTCAACGACCGTTCCCTCACGTGACTTCATCTTACCCTCAGGGAGCTCCACCATACCGTATGAAAGGTGGTAGATATCCTTTGCCCAGTCGAATCCGAGCTTGCCGAGGATGAGCTTGAGCACCTGGAAGTGGTAGTTCTGCTCGTTACCTACGACGTAGATGTGCTCGTCGAGGCTGTACTCAGCGAAACGCTGCTCGGCCGTTCCGAGGTCCTGAGTCATGTATACTGATGTTCCGTCGCCACGAAGGAGAAGCTTTCTGTCAAGACCGTCTGCCGTGAGGTCGCACCAAACGGAACCATCCTCCTGAGTCTCGAAGATACCTGCCTCAAGTCCCTTCTGGACTAGAGCCTTACCGAAGAGGTATGTCTGTGACTCATAGTATGTTCTGTCGAAGCTGATGCCGAGGTCCGCGTATGTCTTGTCGAAGCCCTCGTACACCCAGCCGTTCATTGTCTTCCATAGCTCCACAACCTCCTGGTCGCCGTTCTCCCACTTGAAGAGCATCTCCTGGGCTGCCTTGAGAGAAGGTGCATTCTTTTCTGCCTCCTCCTTTGCCATGCCGCCGCCAACGAGCTCGTCAACCTCCTTCTTGTAGAGGTTGTTGAATGCCACATAGTAGTCACCTACAAGGTGGTCGCCCTTCTTACCGCTTGAAGCCGGAGTCTCGCCGTTTCCGAGGACCTTCCATGCATACATCGACTTGCAGATGTGGATACCACGGTCGTTGACAAGGTTTACCTTCATCACATTGTGACCGCATACCTCGAGGAGCTTGGCAACTGACCAACCGAGGAGGTTGTTGCGGATGTGACCCAGGTGAAGAGGCTTGTTTGTATTAGGCGAAGAGTACTCCACCATGATTGTCCTGCCTGTAGGAGCAATCTGTCCGAAGTCCTCGGCTGCAGCGATCTCTGCAAAGACGCCGTTCCAGTACACCTCTGACAAAGAGATGTTGAGGAAGCCCTTCACTGTGTTGTATGCAGCGACTTCAGGAGCGTTTGCCTTCAGCCACTCGCCTATTGCATTTCCTGTGTTCTCAGGAGTAGTCTTTGATACTTTCAACAGAGGGAAGACCACGAGTGTGAAGTCGCCCTCGAATTCTTTACGGGTAACCTGCACCTGGAGCTGTCCCTCAGGGAGTTCTACGCCGTAAAGCGCCTGAATTGCTTCAGACGCCTTGCTTATAAGAAATTGTTCTGGAGTCATTTTTAAAAAATTAATTAACCAAGGTAGCTCTTCAGGAGCTTGCTGCGTGAGTTATTCTTGAGCTTGCGGATAGCCTTCTCCTTGATCTGGCGCACACGCTCTCTTGTGAGGCCGAATCTCTCGCCGATCTCCTCGAGGGTCATCTCCTGGCAGCCGATGCCGAAGAATGACTTGATGATCTCTCTCTCACGCTGTGCGAGTGTTGAAAGCGCACGCTCGATCTCCTTGTTGAGCGACTCGTTCACAAGGCCTCTGTCGGCGCTTGGAGAGTCATTGTTCACGAGCACGTCGAGAAGGCTGTTGTCCTCACCTTCAACGGACGGAGCGTCCACAGACACGTGGCGACCTGAAACTCTGAGTGTGTCAGCGATCTTGTCCTTAGGAACGTCGATCATCTCTGAAAGCTCCTCGCTTGAAGGCATACGCTCGTTCTCCTGCTCGAACTTCGAAAGAGCCTTGTTGATCTTGTTGAGCGAACCTACCTGGTTGAGAGGCAGACGTACAATACGTGACTGCTCTGCAAGAGCCTGAAGGATAGACTGGCGTATCCACCATACTGCATACGAAATGAATTTGAATCCTCTTGTCTCATCGAACTTCTCGGCAGCCTTGATCAGACCGAGGTTACCCTCATTGATAAGGTCCGGAAGGCTGAGACCCTGGTTCTGGTACTGCTTTGCAACAGACACCACGAAACGAAGGTTTGCGCGTGTAAGTTTTTCAAGTGCCGCCTGATCACCTTTACGGATTCTCTGGGCGAGCTCCACCTCCTCTTCAACTGTGATGAGTTCCTCACGTCCGATCTCCTGAAGATACTTGTCAAGTGATGCACTCTCACGGTTGGTAATCGATTTTGTAATCTTTAGCTGTCTCATGTATTTTGTTTAGTATTTAGTTTTCAAACTTCATCTATAATATACGTCCATTTGCGGCAAAAGTTTCATGGGCGCCAACTATTTCTCTACATTATTTATAAAGAAATTGATTTTTTTATTACATTTGTAGACTGATTAATACGACAAATTATGAAACTTATCATTTCTAGTTCAGAGTTGCTCAAAGGTGTAATGTCGGTAGCAAAGGCCATACCTGCAAAGTCACCGCTTCCTATCCTTGAGAATTTCCTTTTCGACCTCAAGGGTAATGTGTTGGAGATCACAGCGTCAGATTCAGAGCTCACTCTCAGAACACAGATCGAAGTAGAAAGCACAGCTGAGGAAGGTAGAATTGCAGTTCCTGCAAAACACATGATGGACCTCCTTAAGGAGCTTCCTGACCAGCCTCTTACAATCAACACTACAAGCGACAGCTCATTTGTATGCAGCTGGGCAACAGGAGAGTCTACCCTCCCATATTTCCCTGCAGAGGACTACCCTGAGATCACAGGTACAGACGAAACTGCAGTAACAATCGAGTTCCCGGCACAGAGCCTCGTTGAAGGAATCTCAAGCACAATCTACGCTACAGCAGACGATGAGATCCGCCCTGCAATGAACGGTATCCTCTTCGATATCGACGTCGCTTCGACAACTCTCGTCGCTTCAGACTCACACAAGCTCATCTGCTACACAACAGCAGACGTCAAGGCTCAGGAGAAGGCATCATTCATCCTTCACAAGAAGCCGGCCGGCATCCTTAAGGCAATCATCGGAAAGGATGCTGAGACAGTAGAGATCTCTTTCGACGCAAAGAACGCATCATTCAAGTTCGGCAACACTCTCGTGATCTGCCGTCTTGTGATAGGAAAATATCCAAAATACCGCGACGTAATCCCGCAGAACAATTCTAATATCCTGAGAATCAACAGAGCACAGCTTCTCAACACAGTACGCCGTGTATCTGTCTGCTCGAACAAGGCTTCGAACCACATCAAGTTCGACCTCAAGAGCGGAAGCCTCATGATCTCAGCTCAGGATCTTGGATTCTCAATCGCAGCTCACGAGACATTGGCTTGTCAGTACGACGGCGCCGACCTCACAATCGGATTCAAGTCTCCTTTCATCATCGAGATTCTCTCGAACATGAACTGCGGTGAGCTCGTGATGAAGTTCCTCGACAGCAAGAGAGCAGCACTCATACTTCCAGCAGAGGAGGAGGCAGAAAGCGAGAAGATCTGCGGAATCATTATGCCAATCATGATTTCTTAGTCTACGACTTTCGAAATCAAATATTCCATACCACCCCTAAATCCCCTCCCCTGGAGGGGACTTACATTATTAAAATATGGAACTGAATCTAGAAAGACCATTAGTTTTTTTCGACATAGAAAGCACAGGGCTCAATATCGCGTCAGACTCGATCATTGAGCTCTGCTTTGTCAAGATAATGCCTGGCGGAGAGCAGAGGGTAAAGACATGGAGAGTAAAGCCATGGGACTACGAAGCACGCTGCCAAAGAGCGATAAATCCTTCAGCCCAAGCTGTTCACGGCATTTCTGCAGAAGATCTGGCTGACTGTCCAACCTTCTACCAGATTACGGAGGAAGTTGTTTCGTGGCTTGAGGGAAGCGACCTTGCAGGATTCAATTCTGCCAAGTTCGATCTGCCGATGCTTGCCGAAGAATTTGAAAGAGTGATCCGTTACACAGACAAGAAGCCGGCAATCGATCTTCACGCAATGAAGATGGTGGACGTGCAGAACATCTTCCACATGATGGAGCCACGCACACTCAAGGCAGCTTACATGTTCTACTGCGGCCTCGACCTTGTGGACGCCCACGCAGCTGAAGCAGACACATTGGCAACATACGAAGTCCTCAAAGGTCAGCTCGACCGCTACGCCCAGGATCCACGCATCGAGAACAACGTAGACAAGCTTGCAAAGTTCTCGACAAAGCAGAGGACAGTAGACTATGCCGGACGCCTCATTCTCAATGACAAGGACGAGCCGACAATCAGCTTTGGAAAACACAAGGGAAAGACAGCGCGTGAGGTTTACTTCTCGGAGCCGTCATACTTCGCATGGATCGACAACGGAGACTTCACCCTCGACACAAAGAGCCAGTTTGCAAAGCTGAAGGCCATGTACGACGAGGAGAAGAGAGCTGCCACAAAGCCGGCAGCATCTCCAGCAAAGACAACATTCGCTCCTCGAACAAAGGGCTATACTCCATTTGAAGGCCTCGGCGATCTTTTCTCACAGCAGGAAGACTAAGATGAACATCATTGTAAAACCATACGGCAGTGACTTGTGTTACTGCCGACCCGACACAACTTGGGAGAGAGAGAACAAAGACCTCTACTCTCCCGAGTGCGTTAATGAGTGGCACTGGGCGCCGATCCTTTTTGCACGCATCAGCAAGGCCGGCAAATGCATAAGTCCAAAGTTCGTCTCACGCTACTATGACGGGATGAATTTCGGAGCACTATTATATATAGGTGGAGCAGAGACTGCCTTCGCTTCATGTGCAGACCACACTTCCACACTCCCTCTTCCCCTTTTCAATCCTGTGGTTCTTGAGACGGAGGGCAACAAGGTAGAAATACTTAAAAACGAGGACAGCATCTACTCTGAGGTAACTTCAGCAGCCCTGCCTCAAAAGGTAGAAGAAGCAATCTGCAGGGCCTCGCAGTTGACTTCACTCCGCATCGGTGACTTTGTCGCAGTTGAGCTGGCGGAAGTCTGCTCGCTTGCATCAAAAGCAGAAGGCAGCCTCTCCTTCAAGGCCACATTCTGCGAAAACGAGATCTTCAACTATCGTATTATATTCTAGGCCAGACGGCCAGTGATCACATACATTGCTGACTATCAGCAAATTAAGTGATTAAGGGTCGGAAGTTTTTCCGACCCTTAATCACTTATATAACTAATAATCAATAGATTAGGTGATCTGTACTAACGTCTTTTCCAGCGGTTCTTTATGCCGAAATGTTCGCAGTAGCGGTCGTAGAGGTGGCCGGCCTGCTGGTATTCTGAATTCGGTGACATGAAGTGGGAGAACTCGAAGGTGATCGCTCCGTCCATTCCTGCCTTGCGGGCCATCTCCATCTTCAGGAGGAGCTTCTCCCACTTGATCGGAAGGAAGCGGATCGGCATGTCACGGTCGAAGGACTCGAAGTTGGTCCAGCATTTCATGCCGTACTTGTCTGCAAGCTTCTTGTTCACAACCAGGTAGTCATACAACTCGTGATAGTCGACCTGACCGTCCTGGAAAGCAAGGATATCAACTACTCCCTGAAGGTTGCTCAGTATCTCGTTCCATTCATATTCATGCTCCGAGACTGTCGTAGCCTTGTCTCCACTCATCACCTGGTCTGTCTTCACACCATGAATATATGGAGACACCATGGTAGGAAGATTGCCGGAGACTTCCTTGGCATGTCTTCCGACCTCCGCATATATCTTGGTCATGTTCTTTGTCCTGCGGCTGACCTCCTGTGAGAGATACCATCCCTGGAATGACTTGTGATGGCCGTATTTTGCCCAGACCTCGTCGATCAGCTTGATGTTCAGATCTATCTCCTTGAGGTAGTCACCCTCATGCCAGTACTTTCCCGAGTCATACATTCCGAAGTAGAATGCCATGTCATATTTATCGGCAAGACAGAGGAACATCTCTACCAGGTCAACAGGCGGATAGTATACGTCTTCTGTTGCGAGAATCGACTCAAACGGGGCTGCGATCCATTTACCCAGACCTGCACGGATCAGGACGACTGTATTGATGCCCATGTCCTTCATGGCACGGAAATCCTTGTCCCACTCCTCTACTCCCCAGTTCTGATGCGGGATATCCCAGCTGATCTCATCAAGGAATGTTGCATTGATAGGCATGCCTTGAGGGCATTCCGGGGTCTTGAACCGATTGTCGGTGAGTTTGGATCTGCTGCCGCATGAAACGAAGATGGCAGACAGAAGGATGAATGACAGTATTTTTTTCATAACTTAAAATTTTACAGATTGCCACGTCACTTCGTTCCTCGCAATGACGTATGGACGCAACACGTCACTTCGTTCCTCGCAATGACGTATGGAGGCTTGACAATGATTAATTATTCAATTGTGAAATGCCCTCTTTTGCCGCATCCCATTTGCGGGGTTCAAGCTTGAGGTGGCAAAGATCGAAGAGGAAATAGCCGTCGCACTCGTCAGCACATGCCTTGACAGACTGCCTTACTGCCGAGAGTTCCTGAGAGAGGGTCGCGTTGCCGTCCCAGTTCCAGTTTCCGACATCTGGTCCTCCGATCAGAAGGCCCGGAGCGTTTCTGGTCTTTTCTCTTGCCAGTCGGCAGAAGCCCTGCATAGACCATTCATAGTTTCCATACACTGCATTATATGATGCGTATGCACCGATGATCTGGACGTCAAGCATATCAGAGAATCCGAAACTGTCGTATTTCTGAGTAGCCCATGAAGGGAACACTCGGCTCGCGGCATAAGAAGGGCTGGCCCAGTTCGGTCCGTATGTATAATACTGTTCATACCAGCCGCCGACGTATGCTCCAAAATCCACATCCGGATTAACGCCCTTGACGGTGGCGCGGGCCTGCTCCATGAAGTCGTGAATTACCTTCGCCCTGAACTCTATCCATTCCATGAAGTACTGAGGCTTGGGACTAGGGACGAAGTCGCCGTTCTCATGACCGACAGGAAGAACATCCTCCGGCCACATGGTCACCTTCTTACCGATATACTTCTCGAACTCAGAACGTGTATAATCTGAAAAGTCACTTCTGAAATCATAGAAACGTCCTCTGTCGAGAATGATACCGTCAAGATCCTCGTATGCTGCAAGGTCCTCGAGAAGCGCGAAGATATAATTCTGAACATCGGGATGGACCGGATTGAAGAACTTCTCGTCCGCCCATACATTCATGATTGACCTCAGACCGTCGTCTGTATTAAGAACAGTCGCATGCTTTCTCATCTGTGGATCGCGGAACAGGATACCGTTCTGACCAAGGCCTGACTCATGACCGCCACAGAACGTATTGAATCCTGCATATACTCTCAGGCCTACCTTATGGCCCTCCTCTATGAAAGCCTGAAGGTAATCCCAGTCTGAATGTCTCTCCACCTTGACATAATTGCCGTCGACCCATGCTCCCATATACTGGACCTGATCACACTTATCAGTCTTGAAGAGAACATCACCGCCGGCGCCCGCAGGCCTGACATCAAGAACAATGTCAGTGAATCCGCAGTCAGCGATCTTTGCCATATCACGTGCAATGTTCTCACGGCTGTCTCCGTAATCCTTGAAGTTGGCGTTTCCTTCGATCCAGATAAAGCAGCGCTTGCCTGCAGGCTTCGCGGGACCATCATCGGGATCATCAGGATCATCGGGGACTACCGGTGTATCTGGATTGCCCCAGCCCAGTTCGTCGAACTTGGATCCCACGTCAAGATCACGGTCCGAACATGACACGAGAAGCAGTGAGATTATCAGAAGGGGGAATAGTTTGGTGTTCATATATTATACATTTGGTATTGAGATCCCCGATCAAGTCGGGGATAACGAAAATGATCAGGTCGGGAATGACGAAAAAAAGGGAGGCATGCAGCCTCCCAGTATATTACAATGTTTCAAGAATCTGCCAGATCTGATAGAGGCCTCTTGGTACGTGGAAGCAGCCCTTCCATTTTCCGCCCTTGAGAGTGAGAAGAACCTCACCGCGGCGGTTGAGATAACCGTACCACTCAGGATATTCCTGATCCTTGAAGTGGGCCCACATATAGTCGTGGATCTTCTTGAACCACTCAAGGCACTGCTCGTTTCCTGTGAGCTGATAAGCCTTGATGAAGCATATTGCAGACTCGAGGTGTACCCACCAGAGCTTCTGGTCCCACTCGAGCTTCTGCATAGGAGCTCCCTTGATGTCCTTGAAGTAGAAGATTCCGCCGTACTCCTTGTCCCATCCGAACTCGACAACACTGAGTGCAATCTCAACGCACTTGTCGATAAGGGCCTTGTCGTTTCTGCGGATTCCGAGGTTCATCATGAACCAAAGTGCCTCGAGGTCGTGGCCAGGATTGATCTCACGGCCTTCAAAGCAGTCGATAGGGGTTCCGTCCGGAGTCACATTCTCAAGCATCACACCCAGCTCTGGGTAGTAGAATACATTGAGAATCTCGCTGAGGCACTCGTCGATGGTCTGGTCAAGCAATGACTTGTCTGGGAGAATGTTCTCAACCTCAAGAGCCATGTTGCAGATGATCATAGGGAGTGCGAAACCCTTCATTGGACGTGTTCCAGGATATGACTTTTCCCAACGTCCCTTAGGATCATTACGACGGTCAAGGATTCTCTGGAATGTCTTCAGCGCAATCTCCTTGTATTCCTCGCTGCCTGTCGCCTCAGCAAGCTGAGCGAAAGCCATACATGCGAATGTATTCGAGAAGATGTTATAAGGCTGAATAATCGGCTTGCCCTCACGAGTCACCGAGAAGTAGAAGTCGTAGTTTCCGTCATGAGCATACTTCTTCAGGAACTCTGCGCCCTGAATCGCACAATCAAGCCATTCCTGCTTCTTCTCCACCTTGTTGTATAGCATGGCAAACATCCAGACCTCACGGCCCTGAAGCCACACAAACTTATCTGTATCGAACACGCTTCCATCACGGTCAAGGCAGCTGAAATATCCGCCGTACTCAAGGTCCTGAGACTTCTCGAGCCAGAATGGAAGCACATTGTCCAAAAGTTCGCTCTTATATTGAGCGGCAAGTTTCTTAAAATCCATTGTAATGATCGGTTTTAGTTTTAATTAAAAGCAGCCGGGAACCGGAGCTCCCGGCTGCAAATTTATAAAAAATTACTCAAGTGGGAAGAGATACTTCTCAACTGTATCCATCCAAGAGTCAAC
>JAZOPY010000064.1:0-21827 GCA_045655825.1 Candidatus Cryptobacteroides sp.
GTTGTAAGCAAAGGGAAACCTTCGCTCAGGTCATAACGTGTCTGGTAACCGAACACGCTCTGTGTGCCTGTGCCGGTACGGTCGCTTTTCATTGTTCCGTTTTCGCGGATATGGCGTAATAGTTCCAGGTATTGTTTCATGATCAGATAGATTTCTCGACTCGCTTCGCTCGCTCGCAATCGACGAAGTCGCTTGAGCGTCAGCGAAAGAAATGACAGGAAGACAAGTCTACATTTCCACAAAGTTAAATTTTCGTTATGTTTTCTGCAAATATTATGTATCTTCGAAAGATAATTCAAGATATATGAACGTTGACCATAAACATATGAAGGTGCTCGTGACCGGAGCGTCGCAGGGAATAGGAAAAGCGATCGCAGAGATGTTTCTGCAGAAGGGACATGAAGTGGTAGGAGTTGACAGGCAGGAAGCTTCAATCGAAGCCACAGCATACACTCATATCGTATGCGATGTAAGAGGAGAACTGCCGGAGGTGCACGATGTGGACATACTGGTCAACAATGCCGGCACTCAGAATGAGGCTGACATTGACATAAACCTGAAGGCCTTGATCAAGGTGACCGAGAAATACGGTGTGCGTCCTGGCATCAAGTCTATTCTGAACATCGGGTCGGCCAGCGGACATACAGGATCGGAGTTTCCGGAGTATTGCGCCAGCAAGGGCGGCGTGATCGCATATACAAAGAATGTGGCCCTCAGAGTAGCTCAGTACGGTGCGACCTGCAACAGTCTCGATCCGGGCGGCGTGCTGACACCGCTGAACGACTGCGTGGTCAATGATCCTCGGCTGTGGCAGCAGATCATGGACGAGACTCCGCTCAAGAGGTGGGCGAGCTGCGAGGAAATAGCCGCATGGGCATATTTCCTTACGGTCGAGAACCGCTTCTGCACAGGTCAGAGCATAGTGGTCGATGGCGGCGAATCCATCAATTCGCGCTTCATTTGGCCGGAATAAGCTACCTGTTTTTACGATACTCTGTAGGGGACATGCCTGTCACCCTTTTGAAGTATTTTCCGAACACAGACTGAGACGGGAAGTTAAGCTCGTCACTGATCTGCTGGATGGTCATTCTGGTGGAGAGCAGCAGAGCCTTGCATTCTGCTATTGCATATTCTTCTATAATCTCAAGTGCAGTTTTTCCTGTGATACCCTTGATCAGTGACGAGAGGTATTTGGATGTTATGCACAGTTTGTCTGCATAGAACCCAATCTCCCGCTCTGTGCGGTAATGCCTTTCGAGAAGACCTATGAACTTTTCATAAATCTCTTCCTGGCGTGTGCTTGTCTGTGGAACTTCTTGAGTATTATGTAGATGACTTGAATATCCGTAGAACATAGAAAGGGTCAGATGCTTGGCGACCTCCAGCTTATAATCGCTGTGAGGGGATGCCATGATGTTCAGGAGCAGCTGATAGAACTGACCGAATACGTTTTCTTCGTTTGACAGTTTCATGACAGGGCTCTTCAATATGGACGACTGCAGTGGCATGACGTCCCCGATATTTGTGAAGAGACTGTCGGAAAATGCTCTCGACATCAATATCACCTTGCTTTTCAGGTCCTCCGAATGCCCCAGAGGCTGGTAGATCTGGTCTTTCATGACGATCAGGGCTGCGGGAGCCTGAATATGATGCTTCTGCATGTTTATCATCAGGTCTGCGCTGCCTCGCTCATAGATTATGCATAAGGTCATGTCGACCTTGAACGGCTCATAGCCGGTGTCCGCCATCACTTCTGTGTTGTCGATCAATAGAATGTCTGTTCCTATGCGATGGTCCTCAGGAGTGATTTCCTCCAGTCTGTTGCGCCATTTTATGTATGTGATCTTTTCGCTCATGCTCTCGTGGTTATATGTTTTCACCCCTATATTCTGTCGGAGAACAGCCGGTCATACGTTTGAAGAATTTACCGAATACGGACGGTGATGGAAAATTCATCATTCTGCTTATCTGGTTGATGGACAGGCTGGTAGAGTTTAATAATGCCATGCATTCGGTAGCTGTGTGCTTGTCGATGTAATCAGCAGCCGTCATGCCGTGCTTCTCCTTTATAAGCTCAGTCAGATAGGTGACGCTTACTCCAAGTCTGCCGGCGTAGAAGGGGAGAGTTCGGTTGATCTTGTAATGGCTCTGTACATCAGATATGAATTTCTCATAATGCAGCTGTCTTTTGTCCTTCTCTCTTGCTGCGCCTTCCAGCTTCTTCGCATAATAATAAAGCATTGACAATGTAAGGTGCCTTGCTGATTCCAGACGGAAATTCTTCACTGGAGACTGGACCGTTCTCAGCAGCATATTATAATATGTGTTGAATGAAACCACGTCGTGACTGATGTCCAGGATTGGATATTCCTGGACCATGGTCTTAAGTTTAGAGGCTCCGATATAGGAATTCATCAGACTGTCTGTAAACCTTTGCGACATGATCACGGCTCTGAAGGCGATGTCCTCAGATACCTCCACCATCTGATATGTCTGTCCTGGCAGCACAATGGTGATACATGGGCTTTGAACAGAGAATAATCTTCCGTCAATCTGAGCTCTTGCGTTGCCTGCATCAGTTATGATAAATGTGGTGACCTCAACCTTTCGTGGAGTTTCCACCGAACCCGCTATCTGATTTTCCGATATGATGAATATGTCCTCGCCAATCCTCATATCATGTGGGATTGTGCTTCCCATCCTTTCATACCAGTTGTAATATCTTCCTTCTGTCATATTTGCTTCTTATTTGCTGTGCAAAAATACCAATGATTTGTTAGAAATCAACTATTGTATGTTGTAATTTGGAATAATGTGCGAATAGTTGAGAAAAATATGCGAATTTTCTTGGAATATTGCCCATACTTTTGTACCGTGAAATTATAGCCTGTCGCCCTGCTCGCGACGCAGGTTTTTGGCGGGATTTCCTTGCGTCGTGGGCAGGAAGCAGGAAGCAAAGTAACATAAAACATAAAGTTGAACATTAATAGTTAAAATTATGAATCAGAAGAAATTAAAGACAACCAAGGTTGAGAAAAAGGTAGTTGGTGCTTACAAGTCAATTGAGAACGGAGTAGTAAAGGGTTATCAGGCAGTTGAGGATGCTGTTGTGGGAACCTACAAGAAGATTGAGGATAAGTTTGTGGAGAAGTTCCTCGAGGATGCTCCGGGGGAGGATAAGTAATTTATTAACCGTTAGTAGTGTAGTTGTATGAATGATACCATCTATCTTGTAACAGGCGCTGCTGGATTTCTTGGCAGCAATGTGTGCGCCCAGCTGCTGGAGCGCGGTGAAAAGGATTGATCTAAAAATACAGGTGAATTGTCCTTAGTCAGATATTTATTTCTAACTTTATGTCAGAATATATGACAAAATTTGTATTTGTCTAATTACTAACATTTTAGATAGAAAGTGCGTCGCACTATGACTGGACTTTACACACTTACATCACCTTTGCATGATGAGGCGGCTGTAAATGCTGCCTCTGCGTCTTTTGTATCAGAAATCGAGGATGTCCTCGGTTGGAAGTTTGACTATCATGGACCGGATTTCTCTACGTATAGCTCCGAGGAATTGTCTCTCATTTATGTCCGCACAGGCGGTACGGAGGGGCTGTTCCAGGAAGTGTTCGCCCATCTTGATGGCCCGATTCTTCTGCTGACATCCGGCAAGAGCAACTCGCTTGCAGCTTCGATGGAGATTCTGTCATTCCTGAATCAGCAGGGCAGAAGCGGAGAGATCATCCATGGAAGTGTAAGCTACATCGCTGAAAGAATCAATGTTCTGACTAAGGTCGCCAAGGCCCGTAAAGCTTTGCGTGGTTGTCGTTTAGGAGTCATAGGAAAGCCGTCGGATTGGCTTATCTCCAGTACTCCGGATGCTTCTGCGCTTTATGAAAAACTTGGCATAGAGCTGGTTGATATTCCTATTTCTGAATTGCTTGAGGAGTATCATAAGGTCGACTTTGGTCAAGTGTCAGAGGTTGCAGATAAGGCAAAGGCTGAGTTTGAATCGCATGCCCCTGCAGCTCTTCAGAAATACGCTGAAGGAGCATTCAAGATCTATCATGCACTTAAGATGCTGGCTGGAAGATATCAGATCAAAGGGTTGACTCTCAGATGTTTCGACCTTCTTGACTCGCTTGGCAATACCGGCTGTCTTGCTCTTGCGATTCTCAATGCCGAAGGTATTCCGGCTGGCTGCGAAGGTGATGTTCCTGCTCTGGTCAGCATGACCGTCGGAAGCGCCCTCACTGGCGTGAGCGGCTTCCAGGCCAATCCTTCCCGCATTGACCCTCAGACAGGCGAGATCCTTTTTGCACATTGTACCGTGCCTCTGAATATGCTCAGCAGCTATACATTCAACACCCATTTTGAGTCAGGAATCGGCATTGCCATTTCCGGTAACATTCCGGCTGGGGATGCTACGGTCTTCAAGCTGTCCGGCGACCTTAACAGATACTTCTGTTGTCCGGCAGAACTTGTGAAATGTCAGTCAGAGGCGGGCCTATGCCGCACACAGGCCGTGCTGAAAATCAACGGCGATGCCCAAACGATTTGCCGCGACTACTTCCTGAAGAATCCAGTCGGAAACCATCACATCATCTTCCCTGGAGATCATCAGGCTCTCTTCGAAGCCTTTATGGCGCGAAATCTAACATTTTGAAAACTAGCGAGTTGCATGATCTACGTTCTGTCAAACGGCGGAACGTAGATTATGTAATATGCTGGTGTTTAGGGTTTTATGTTTCAGGATTTAGATGGTCAATGGTCAGGCGGTGAGGAATATGATGATGCCGCTGATGCCGATGTAGGCGTAGACCAGGTAGGTGAAGATCCGGTTCGGGATGCGCTTGTAAGCCCAGTTGCCTGCCAGGACGCCAACTGCCAGACCTGAAAGGGCGTATAGGAATGTCGAGCCTACTGCAGGGGTGACATTCCCGTTCCAGGCTCTTACGATTACCATGACGATGTTTGTGATGACTGCGTATGTTTGGATCATTCCCATGTAGTGATCCTTGTCAGACTCCGACGCCACCAGATACAAGACAACCGGCGGGCCGTGCATGCCGAAAAGACCGCCCATGACTCCGCTCGCTGTTCCAACGCCCAGCTGCCATCCGGAGGTCGGGCGTATTATTTTCTGAAGTTTGGCCTTGAAGAAGCTGAAATACAAGCTTATGATGAGCAGCATTACGCCGAGGATCATTCGCATGGCCCTGCCTTCGATCTTGTCCAGAAAGATGATCGCTGCAGATGAGAATACTACGAAAGCAGCGACTATAGGGAGCAGGCGTCTCCAATTCACGAACTTTACATATTTGATCATGACCACTGTCGCCGATGTCAGCGAAAGCAGGCCGGAAAGCGTCACTGCTTCGCCATACGAGGGCATCAGGAACGGGAGAGCGGTCATGATGAATATGCCGAATCCAAACCCGATGGTCCTCTGCACGAAGCTCGCACCGGCGGCCAGCAGGGCTATGTATATTATGGTTTCATTCATATTAATGCAAAGGTAATATAAAAGAAATTTCATTAACTTTGTTTCAGATTAAAATAATATGTTATGAAAAAGATTTTATCCCTTCTGGCGATTTCTGTCTTCGCCTCTGTTTCACTTTTTGCACAATCTTCACTAATTGTAGGTAAATGGAGTTCATCCGCAGGTGCGCAGACTGCCATGCTTGAGGCTATGGGTGGCAAGCTGGAAGAAGCTGTGTCTATAATGACTTTCAATGAGGATGGTAAAGCAGAGATCTATTCAAGAGTAAAGAGTGTTGTTGATGTCTCAGGAATTCAAATGACTATGGCTATGGAGATCATGGAACATGACACCTGGACTTGTGATAACAATATTCTCAAGCTGAATGTGAAAGATATCGAGGTCATAGAGCTCGAAATTACATTTTCTGATCCTTCCTTGAATGAGACTGGAGACATTGTCGAGGATAATATGAAAGCAGCATTTGATCAGCAGATAGGGGCTTCGCTGGAATATGATATCAAATTTGTTACAGATGACCTTGTCAACATGGTGTTGGATCAAAACGGTTCGATTTTGGAATATACGCTCACTCGTATAAAATAAATTTGCAGATTCCTTTTTAATTCATATCTTTGCTTTTAAATTAGAATTATTCAAAATAAGAAAATTAATTTGAACTGTATTGATATGGAAAAGGAATTGGTATTAAAGGTTATGAGAGAGGCTGGAAAGCCTATAGCTGCAGGTGAAGTTGCAACACTTTCGGGTCTTGACAGAAAAGTAGTGGATAAGGTGTTTGCAGAGTTGAAGAAGGAAGGTGCGATCGTTTCACCTGTAAGATGCAAGTGGACCCCTGCTCAGTAGGCAAGCTTGCGAATATGCTTTAGCTCAAGAATTTTCTTGTCTCCTCGTACCCTTCTTCATATAAGGCTGTGAGTTTGGCTGTATCTTTTTCCATGCGGCCGACCTCTACTGGTTTCTGTGGACGTATGACTGCTATTCTGCCTTCATCCTCGAGCTTCTCAATAAGGTCCATGGTGCGGTTGTAGACTGCGTTTCTTTCTGCAAGCGCCTTCTGCAGCTGAGGATATTTCCTGTAGAATATTTTTCTGAGTGGCATGGTGCCAGGTTTCTTTCTATAGCCCTTATTGCGTGTCAGCACTACCACTATCTTCTCGTAGCCCTGACTCATTGCGTATTCAACAGGAATGGAATCTGCAATGCCGCCGTCCAGCATCGGCACACCGTCTACATAGGTGATAGGGGAGGCGAAGGGCAGGCTGCTCGATGCACGTACAATGTCCATTACGCGTGCCGATGACTTCTTCTCCTCCAGGTATTCTGCCTTTCCGGTCAGACAGTTGGTGGCCGTCATGACGAAACGGGTCGGATTGGAGAAGTAGGCGTTATAATCGTATGGGATTATCTTTTCCGGGAAATCTTCGAAAAGCAGCTTGAAGTCCATTATGCACCTTTGGGTGAACAGATATTTGATGCCTATATAATGATGTTTGTCAAGTAGGTCTATATTGCTGATCTTGGCCCTGCCTCTTTGCCCTGACATGTATGACAGACCGTTACAGGCCCCGGCGCTGACTCCGACGATGAATGGGAAACGTATGTCATGATCCATGAAGCAGTCCAGCACTCCGCAGGTAAATACTCCGCGGAGGCCGCCTCCTTCGAGGACGAGCGCTGTCTTATTGTCAATTGTCATGTTTCTCATGCTGTTTGGGCATGCAAATTTACTGCTAATTCTATTAAAAATAAATTTTAAACTCTCCGAGGCACTATAAAAAAAGTTTCTATGTGGAAAATCAAGCTTCGTCGTCCGGTATTTTTCGTGGTTTGTAAATGATTGGTAATCAATATTATCCTTTGTTTACGTTCTGCATTTTGGCGGAACGTAAAACCTGTAACTAGTTGTGTTTCATCTGAGTGCGATTGCGCTAGGGTGGCATGGGAATGTGGGCTTGTATTTCCCGGAAGTATTTGCGTACTTTGAGGGGTAATTGACCAATATGTGACAATGAAAATCGGAAATATGACAGAAAAGGAAAAGATGCTGGCTGGGCTGGAGTATTCAGCTGTTGATGCGCAGCTGCTGGAGGAACTGAATGCTGTAAAGGAGATTATCCATGAATATAATCAGTTGGCACCGTCCCAGACTGACCGCCGACTGAGGATACTCAAGGGGCTGCTTGGAAACATAGCTGATGATGAGATAATTATAAACCAGCCTTTCTATTGTGATTATGGAAAGCATATCAGTGTCGGCAGAAGGTTCTTTGCCAATTTCCATCTGACCATTCTCGATGAGGCTCCGGTCACTATCGGTGACGACTGCTTTATAGGCCCGAATGTCAGCATTTATACTGCATGTCATAGTACTGATCCTGTCGAGCGCAATTCGCGAAGGGAGTGGGCTGAGCCGGTGACAATCGGTGATAATGTCTGGATCGGCGGCAGCGTGACCATTCTGCCGGGCGTCACAATCGGTAACAATGTGACCATCGGCGCCGGCTCGGTGGTGACCAAGGATATTCCGGACAATGTTGTGGCGGTCGGAAATCCTTGCAGGGTGGCAAAAAAGTGCGGCGCACTATCTGTCTAAGGTGCTGAAAATCAGTGATGTGTAAAAATAGTGGTATGAGTCTATAAGATGAAGACTATATATTTTGCAGGCGGATGTTTCTGGGGAACAGAGCATTATATGGGTCAGTTTGATGGAGTGATCGAGACTGCGGTGGGTTATGCCAATGGGCATGTGGCGCAGCCGTCGTATCAGCAGGTGTATACCGATCAGACAGGCCATGTGGAGTGTGTCAAGGTGACATATGATGAGTCTGTCGTGCCGCTCATGACGCTTTGCAGAATGTTCTTCCGTTCCATAGACCCGCTGCTTCTGAACCGTCAGGGTGAGGATGTAGGTACGAGATACAGGACTGGAATCTACTGGACTGACGAGGAGGATCGTGCGGTTGTAGAGCAGGTATGGCAGGAGGTTCAGAGCAGGTATGATGCTCCTCTGGCTGTCGAGAAGCTGCCGCTTCAATGTTTTTATCCGGCTGAAGACTATCATCAGGACTATCTGTACAAGAACCCGGAGGGTTATTGTCATCTGTCATTGGATACCTTGAGGCTTGCCAAGGATTATTCCGGTATATGCAGGGAGTTGCGTGTGTATGCCCGGGAAGACAAAAAGGACATCCTGCCACGTTTCTTCAAGACAGGCAAAGGTGAGTATGGTGAAGGTGACATGTTTCTAGGAGTTGTCGTTCCTGATACAAGAAAAGTGGCCAAGGCTCATAAGGATGTGTCGCTGGATGTGGTTGAGGCTATGCTTGAAAGCCAGTGGCATGAATGCAGACTGTGTGCGTTGCTGATCCTGGTTGAGCGGTTCAAGGCTCATCCGGATGAGGTGGTTGACTTCTATCTGACACATACTGCCGGCATAAACAACTGGGATCTGGTCGACCTATCTGCGCCGTATATCCTGGGTGCATATCTGATAGGGAAGCCCGAGCAGCGCAGAGGGGTGCTGTACGATCTGGCAGCATCAGCAAATATGTGGGAGCAGCGTATATCCATCGTCTCTACACTGATGCTCATCAGGCACGGACAGTTTGATGATACCATGAAGCTTGCGGAGATGTTCCTGCAGACCAGACATGACCTGATGAGGAAGGCTGTGGGCTGGATGCTCCGTGAAGTCGGCAAGCGTGACGAGCCGCGTCTAGTTGCGTTCCTGGAAGACTATAAGTCAGTCATGCCACGCACAATGCTGCGTTATGCAATAGAAAAGTTCCCTCCGCATCAGCGCGCTTATTTCATGAAGATCACGAAACAATAAGCATTAAAGCCAGAACCTCCAGTTTAGTCGAATACCTTCTCGTACCATTCGCTGACGTCTTCTCTGATGCTTTCGTAGTTGTCGCAGATGAAGTCGATGATGTCGTAGTCTGCACGTTTCGCTTTGTATCTGCTGACAGTAAAGTAACCGTAGAATTTGCCGTTTCTGTCACGCAGAACAGGTGGATGGGAAGCATATTTGTTGAATGGACTGTATTGGCTGTACTCTCCGCCATATTTGCCGTACTCGTTCCAGATGCTGTTTGAGTTGTACTTGTTGCCGTACTTTCCGTATTTATTCCAGATGGATTCGGAGTCGTATTTGTTGCCGTTCAGCTTTCCAAGATAAACGTCCTGATCCTCGCCGCCCCATATGTAGAGCTCAGTGTACAGTCTCTGTTCCGTCATCCCTGGTTCGTCTGATGGGTGTGAACCAGGGATGGTAAATGCAGAGCAGATCAGCAATGATGCAATGATTATTGCATATTTTGTCTTCATGATTCTCTGTAAAACGTCTTTGTTAATGTCTCATGCAAATATAGCAAAATATATTTCGACTCCTTAGGGTAAAACCTTAACTTAGCGGAAAATAACTGCAATGAACATGAAAGCATACACATACATAGATAAAGGACGGTTCGAGCTTATTGAAAAGCCCGAACCACATATTGTTGATCCTAAGGATGCCATTGTGCGTGTTACGCTCGGCAGCATCTGCTCGAGTGACCTGCACATCAAGCACGGAAGCGTGCCGAGAGCCGTGCCGGGGATCACTGTCGGCCATGAGATGGTCGGAGTGGTGGAGGCCGTGGGAGCCCAGGTGCGTAACGTGAAGCCCGGCGACAGGGTGACCGTCAATGTGGAGACCTTCTGCGGGGAGTGCTTCTTCTGCCGCAACGGGTATGTGAACAACTGCACCGACCCTGACGGAGGCTGGGCGCTCGGATGCAGGATTGACGGAGGACAGGCGGAATTCGTGCGTGTGCCGTATGCCGATCAGGGCCTGAACCATATCCCGGCGAATGTGTCCGACGAGCAGGCGCTGTTTGTTGGAGACGTGCTGGCAACCGGTTTCTGGGCGGCTCGCATCTCGGAAATCAAGGAGGATGACACCGTCCTCATCATCGGCGCGGGCCCGACGGGAATATGCACCCTGCTCTGTGCGATGCTCAGGAAGCCGAGGCGTATCGTGGTGTGTGAGAAGTCGGAGGAGCGTCAGGAGTTCATAAGGAAGCATTATCCGTCCGTTGAGGTCGTCGCTCCCGAGGAATGCATGCCTCTGATGCGCTCATGCGAAAGGGGAGGGGCAGACGTGGTGATCGAGGTCGCCGGTGCGGAAGATACTTTCCGCATGGCATGGGAGGCTGCAAGACCGAATGCGACAGTGACGGTGGTTGCGTTGTACGACAGGCCTCAGGTGCTGCCTCTGCCTGACATGTACGGCAAGAACCTAACTTTCAAGACCGGCGGAGTTGACGGCTGTGACTGCGAGGAAATACTTTCGCTCATCGCCCGCGGCCTCATCGACACGACTCCTCTGATAACACATGTATTCCCGCTTGCAGACATCGAGGAGGCGTACAGAATCTTTGAAAACAGGCTTGACGGCGTCATCAAGATTGCCATCAAGGCCTGACGCCTATGTGACGGGGCTTATTTGCGATGGCCCGGACCTTCAGGGAACCAGCCTTTCCTGACACGCTCTTTCTGCTGCTTCAGCTCAAGGATGCTCCAGAATGAAGAGAATGATGTGACACCGAGAATGGTGGAGAGAATGAGGTTGCTGACCATCAGTGATATAGCTCCGAAGACGATTCCTGCGAGCAGGAACATCCACCAGCATCTGGAACCGAGATAGTATTCTGCCTTGATTACGATCGGGTGAAATATGCCTATGATAAGAAAGGTGGCCAGTCCTACAATAATTCCTGTATAGTTCATGTTTTGTCTGCTAATAGTCTTGCAAAGATAAACAGAAAGCCAGAAAATCAGTATATTTGCCTTATGGAATATCTGTCAAAACAACGATACGACGAGCTCATGGCTGAGCTGAACAACCTTATCAACGTGGTCTATCCTCAGGTGCGCGAGATGGTCGCCGAGACCAGTGCTCAGGGGGACAGGAGTGAGAATGCCGGATACCGCGAAGCAAGGAGGAGGCAGGCGAAGACCATCAGCCGTATCCGCTTCCTGCAGAAGATACTGGAGAATTCACGCGTGATCGATACTGCTGCTCTGCCCAAGGACAGGGTCTGCCTTCTGAGCACTGTCGAATTCACGAACCTCTCGACCAATACCCGGATGAAGTTTGAGATAGTCAGCCCTCATGAGATGAGCCTCGAGGCCGGCAAGATCTCGCTGAAGTCACCGATCGGCGCGGCCCTGATGGGCAGGAAGGTCGGCGAAACAGCCGAGGCTCAGACCCCTTCCGGCATCCTCCGCCTACGGATTGAAAGCATCACCTTTGAAGGATTATAGAATCTGAGTCGTTTAAATGGTTGATATACTGTGAATTGTGGGTTTAGGGGTCGGAAAATCTTCCGACCCCTAAATATGTAATGCGTTGAGTGTTAGTGTTTTAGGTGCTATGTGAATGCATCAGTCAGATTGCTGCTTTTCGTCTTTGAGTCACTGGGTGCATTCGTCAGTTTAGCCTCTCGTATTCTGCTCGCGACGCAAGTTATTGGGCTGTTTTTCTTGCGTCGTTGAAAGTCAGGCCAAGACGAAGGATCTGCTATGGTAGACATGACATCGAGATGTTTGATTCTGAATACGATGGCGACTCACAGTTTATCCTTTTCAGTATGACTATACAAAACAGTGCCTTACTTAAGTCGTCGATATATAGTGTGTTATGTATTTATGGGGTAGGGTAGATGTACTGCCTGTGATTTGTTAAGTTGTCGAGTGTTAATGTTTTAAGACAAGACACAACCATATAAACAACGAATCCCCGGCACGAATGCCGGGGATTGTTGATTTGCGCTAAAGCGGATTCACGATGTATGTGAATCTGTAGCTGCTTCGCCAGAAGTTGTCATAGAAGTTCGAGCCTCCGATTTCCTGGGATGCGTTCGGCAGGTTGAAGACAAAGACCATGTTGCCCCATTCGTCGGTTTCGAAAGTCATGGTCGAGGTGATGTTCCTGTTGGTTATCCTCATCTCGTTTGTAGTAAGGTCAAGCACCCAGTCAGACTGTCCCGGAGGCAGAAGATGCCTCAGACGAGGATTCATGTCCAGAGGTGCGTCTTCCGGATATTCACCCGGCCATACTCCTTTGAATTCTCCCCACAGGCCATCCGCACCTGCATCGTTGGTGATGGTACCGGTAAACTTGCCGTCCACCATCTCGGAGTTCATGTCTATCGTGATGATGTTATCCAGCTCAGGAGAGAAGTAAAGACCGAACTCAGCTCCGTTCATAGGGGTTCCCCACGAACCGGTTCCGCATCCCGATATGTTCTGGTCGACATATATCTTGGCGTCAATGACTTTCCACTTGCCGGCATAGAATGCCTCATACGGCTTGAGTATCACTGTCCAGTCGACCGACTTTCCTGTCTGCGAAGTAACCTTGATGACTGCCTTTCTCTGCGGATTGTAGAAATCCAGCACGGCGTCTTCTCCCAGGTCCGAGCTGGCATAAGCCGACAGCGCTATGGACTCGACCTTGACCTGGCTCCAAGGATAGTCGTCAGTCTTGTTGATGAACAAGGTCACCTCTCCTGAAGTCTCATCAATGCGTACGATCTCCGGCTTGCCAAGCTGTCCGAAGACCCTGATGTCAAGAATTGAACATTCGTTGCTCGGGATGTCGCGATTGATATCCTTGGTGCAGGATACAGCCAGCAGCAACGGCAATATAAACATTATGACAGAACGTCTCATATCTTTACAAATTTGGATTCAGGTCAATTTCTCTCTGCGGGATAGGGAAGAAGGCAGTCTCCATCTCGGAAAGTCCGAACGCCTTCATGTCTGTGAGCGTAACGCTTGCTGTGCGTCTGAGGTCATACAGACGGTTTCCTTCAAACGCAAGCTCGAGGGCTCTTTCCTTTATGACTTCACGTCTGTAGACATCCTCGTCAAGGCCTTCAGGAAGGGGAGTGAGCCCGGCTCTTGCCCTGATCCTGTTCAGTACTGGAAGTCCATCCACCGGACCTGCAGCCTCAGCATAGACAAGGGCTATGTCCGAGTATCGGATCAGATATGGTCTGGCACTGGTCCTTTCACCGATAAAGTCAGGGTCAACGTATTTGGCTGTATAATAGCCTTTCACCTGATTCGGCACGATCGGATTGCCGGCTGCATCATAGATGTCACGGTGGATAAGTTCGGTCCTTCGCTTGTCTACAGCGCTGAATGAATTTTCCACGAACTCATCATTGCAGAGGAAGACTCCCCAGCCGTTTCCGTTGGCCTTCTGCAGCGAACCATCAGAATACTTTATGTAGAACGGAATCGAACTGTTTGACGGAAGGAACATGAGAGGAAGCTTCGAATAGTTGCCCTCCTGGGTGCCGGAACGCTCGATAGGCATGATGAAGATATGCTCCGGACCGTCCGGATAATTGACATCATAGATATGTCTAAGGTCCTCGTCAAAATCGTAGTGATCCTTATAGTTGTTGATGACCTTTCCGGCATAGAAGGCGGAGCTGTCATACAGCTGGTTCACATCTACATCCATGTCAGAGTACAGATATGCCCTGTTCTCCTTGGCTGATGCCACTGTAAGATATGTCTTGGCCAGGAGAGCCTCGGCCGCAACCTTGTCGGCCCTTCCGAACTCCTTGTTTACCTCCAGCAGCGAGATGGCCTTCCAGCAATCCTCGCGTATCAGGTCGAATATCTCGTCCATGTTCTCAGCCATAGGGGCAGTGGTCATCGACAGTTCGCTGACCATCTCCTTATGCACAGGCACCTTGCCGAAGTTGCGCATGAGGTTGAAGTAGTTCCACGCCCTGAGGAAATAAGCCTCGCCGCTGATGCGTTTCTTTGCCGCATCCGGAACAGCCGGAGTGTTGATGTTGGCAAGGACTGAGTTCGCCCTGTTGATGGCGATGTAGCAGAACTTGAAGTAATACTCGAGCTGCTCTGTCTGGTTGGTGCAGATCCAGTTTTCCAGCTGGTAGACATCGCCGGCCTCATCAGTCTTCGGACTCATGGTCTCCGTAGGGATGTCGCCCAGATAGAATATTCCTCGTGAATATTCAAGGAAAGTGAGGGCATTGTAGGCATACAGCAGGGCCGAAGTCGCGTCAGCCTCCGACTTATAGAAATTGTCATCAGAATAGAAGCCGTAAGACTTCTCGTCAAGGCTGCAGGAGCTCATAAGAACGGCAGCCGCAGACATCATCAATATATATTTCTTCATCTTCATAGCACTAGAAATTAATGTCAACACCCAAAGACCATCTTATGAGCTTAGGATAGCCTCCCCAATAGATGCCGTCAACTCCAACCTCAGGATTATATCCGTCGAAGGATGTGAAGGTGTACAGATTATCTACATCGGCAAATACTCTGATGCTGCTGAGCACCTGCTTGAAATTGAACGTATAACCCATAGAGAGGTTCTGGATTCGAAGATACGAGCCGTCCTGGATGAAGTAGTCTGAGAACAGGTAGCTTCTGGTAGAGTTCAGGCTAGGGTACTCGTTGGTAGGGTTGTCGATTGTCCATCTCTTGATCTTCACCCTCGGGTCGTATGTATATCCGTTGTAGATGACATCGTTGCCGTATACTCCGTTAAGGAACAGGGAAGCGTCAAAGCCCTTCCATTTCATGCTGAGGCTGAGGCTGGCGGTGAAGTCCGGATTCGGATCGCCGATGATGCATCTGTCACGCTCATCTATGGCATAGTCGCCGTTGAGGTCGACATACTTCAGCTCACCCGGCATGTCCTTGCCGTCGTTGCTCATGAAGCCCGGATCCTCACCCTTCTGGATGATGCCGTCCACCCTGTAGCCATAGAACGAATACATCGGATAACCGACGGCATAGATGCAAGGGGTTGCGCTGAATGTGTCCAGGGACGATCCGCAGAACTCATACTGCATTCCTGTTGCAGGATCGATGTTCAGACCGCTTGAAACAGCGTTTCCGAGTCCAGTCACTGTGTTTCTGTTCAATGAGAAGATCAGAGTTCCGGAAAGCGAGAAATCTTTCCTGTTCACGATGTTGGCGTCGACGGTTACCTCAAATCCTCTGTTGAGGATGCTTCCGTCGTTGACCCACATCTTGTCATATCCGCTGGAAAGCGGGAGGAACTTTTCTCTGAGAAGGTCAGTAGTGTATTTCTCGTAGTAATCGATTGTGATTCTCGGACCGTTACCCTTGAATGTGATGTCCGCTCCGACATTGAACTGGTTGGTGGTCTCCCACTTGAGTTCAGGGTTGGAGATGCCGCCCCAGAGGACGTATCTGTCATTGGCGCCTTCGCGGCCCACCTCGTAACCTGGACCTACTGCAGTCTGCCACTTTCCGTCGGACCAGTATTTCTCTGTGCCGAAGCGGTTGAGGGTCTGATAAGGGGATATGCCCTGGTTGCCGGATACTCCGAAGCTGGCCCTGAGCTTGAATTCCTCAAACACAGGATTTCCCTTCATCCACTCTTCGTTGTGAAGCTTCCAGCTTACTGCAGCGGAAGGGAAGTAGCCCCACTTGCTGTGGGCACCGAACTTAGACGAACCGTCGGCACGCATGGTCACTGTGAGCAGATATCTATCGTCGTATGCATAGTTCGCACGACCGTAGAAGGACAGCATCCTGCTGTCGGAGTATGAGTTGGAGATGTAGTTCTTCTCCGGATCACCCGCGCTCATGTCCTCGTTCTGAAGGGAGTCGTTGACAAAGCCGTATGCTGTCGTATAAAGACCTCTGGCGTTGGCCTTGTCGAATGAATGTCCGACCATCGCCGAATAATTGTGCTTTCCAGACGTTCCGGAATAGGTGAGGTAGGTCTCGGAGAGGATGTCCTGCGAAGACCAGGTGTTCATCTGTGCCTGTCCCTTGAGGTCGTATGCGTCCTGGGAGGTGTTGGAAGCATAATAGACATCCTGCATGCTGGTAAGGTAGCTGTAATTGAGCTGAGACCTGAGCTTCAGACCCTTGACGAGCTCTGCCTCGACAGCAAGAGATGTGATGAAGTCCTTGCCGTCAGTATGGTTCTTTACATTGTCGGTAGTTACCAGAGGATGTCCGAAGTCTGTCTCTGAAGTGAGGAAATATTCCCCGTTCTGGTCATAGACCGGCCACAGAGGGTTGCGTCCGTACTCCAGAGTATTGTTGGCGTTCCTGCCATGGAATGACAGGATGGACGAGGCCTGGATGGTGACGGCCTTTGAAAGGTGATATACAGAATTGAAGTTTACATTGGTCTTGTTGAAACTGTCCTTGATGTAGACTCCCTGATCGTCGAAATAGTTGAGGCTGAGATTCATGGCAACCTTGTCGGTCGAATATGCGACAGAGGCTGACGTGTTGTTGATCACAGGGGTGCGGAGAGCGATCTTCGACCAGTCTGTGTTGCTCCACTTGCCTTCCTCGATCTCAAGCAGTGAAGGATAGTAGACTCCATTGGAATATGCTCCGATGTAAATAGGGGAAAGACCGGCATTCACCAGCTCCTCATTTGATATCTGAGCCATGAGAAGGGGATCCCTCCAAATGTTGAGAGGTTCTGTAAAATGACCGACTGTGGTCTGGTGCTTCACGCTGACGGTGGTCTTGCCTTCCTCCGCCCTCTTGGTCTGGACGAGGATGACGCCGTTTGCTCCGCGCGAACCGTAGATGGCTGCTGCCGAAGCATCCTTCAGGATTTCGATCGAAGCGATGTCTGCAGGGTTGATCTGCGACAGATTGCCTGCCTCGCCAAGAGGAAAGCCGTCCACCACGATAAGCGGAGTGTTAGAGCCGTTGAGCGAGCTGTTTCCACGGATTCGGATGATCGAACCTGCTCCCGGATCCTGCGAGGTGTTGAGCACCTGAAGTCCGGCAGCCCTTCCCTGAAGAAGTCCCTCCACGGAGTTGCTGCTCCTGTCCTGGAGTGCGTCCATCTTTACAGATGCCACTGAACCTGTCAGGTCACTCTTCTTCATGCTGCCGTATCCTACCACGACAACATCCTCGAGCATCTGGCTGTCGACTTCCAGCTCTATGAAATAGTCCATCACATTCTTTTCCACAGTTACCTTGCGGGTCTTGTATCCAAGGCATTCCACACAAAGTACCGTGCCGTCAGATGCCGTGATGACGAAATGTCCGTCAGCATCGGTGACTGTGCCGGACTGTGTTCCCTGAATATACACAAGTGCTCCAATCACAGGCTCCTGGTCGGAAACCACTGTTCCGGAGACACTCCGCTGAGCCGAAACTGTCACCGCTGATGACAGCAGGGCCACAAGAGATAAGGTAATGACAATCAGCCTTCTCATATTTTTCGTGTTTCAAGATAATCAATCAGATATAACAATGTTCCCGCGCTCCATCCCAGCATCTGGGGAGTTTCATACTCCGCATCGACGTTTTCGAAGATGTCGGTCACATTATATTTTTCCCATAGGGTACCGGTGCGCTTATAAATGCGGCATATAGCGTCCACATATTTTTCCGCCAGGCGCGATGCCTCTGCCCGGTAGCCATAGTTTTCAAGTCCTCGCACAGCCATATATGCACCCGGAGCCCATCCGTAGGGCCATGACCACTGGTAGTCGTGCCCGTAGTCACCCTCGGCGCACATAGCAAGGCCGTGACTGCACTCCAGCTGGGTCAGCGCAACCTCGATCACGCGCTGCGCCTCGGACGCTTCAAGCGCACCGGCCGCAAGCAGATTGAATACCGCTGCAGATACCACAGGGCTCCTGCGTCCGGAAACATAGTCGTAGTCATAATAGCAGCCGTCCTCGCCCTTCATGTATTCCTCCATGAGCTTTTTCCTCTGCCTTGCGCGTGAAGCCCATGTCTGCTCATCTGCTCTGCCAAGGATCCGGGAGAATCTTTCCATCAGTCTTTCATAATGGTAAAGGTTGGCGTTGAGATCCACAGGACAGAAGTCTTCACAACGCCTGAGGAAGCGCGGATTGAAGTCCCATCCTGATTCGGCTTCCGCCGCGAAGTGTCTGCCCATGTGCAGCAACTCCTTCCGGGTAGAGCATTCGGACAGAAAGTCATGTCTGAGCCTCTGGGAAGCAGTATGGACGAATTCCTCTGCCAGAGCATCATCTGCTGAGGATGAATATGAGGACAGCCCTACAGGTGTCGCTCTTTCGGTAACCCAGAACGAATATTCCTTTTCGATCACGTCATAGGCGTGGGAAAGCCAGAGCGTGTCGCCTGTAGCCTCAAAGACCGATTCGACCATCCATGCAAGATAAGGCGGCTGCGAGCGGTTGAGGTACCATGTCCTGCTTCCGTTAGGCATGTATCCATGTTTCTCGACAAGGTACATGATGTTCTCCACGTTACCCAGGGCGAGGTCTGTCCTGCCGCCCTTGAGCAGACCTTCGTTGGTGAAGAAGGTGTCCCAGTAGTACATTTCCTGAAAAGTGCCTTCGGGACATGGAACGGTATAGCGGTACGGCAGGCCAAGCAGCGTTCCGTCATCCTCAGGATTGTATCGCACGGTACTGTCCCATGAAGACGAGACATATTCCTTCACCTGATGCACTGTCGAGCAGCTCAGTATCAGGAAAGAGAGCAATATGAGTGAGGTCTTATTCATATATTCCTGCTGTTTCGCTCTCCAACAGAATGTTGTCGGCTTCGACGAATTTCTTGAAGTCCTCTTCCGAAACGCATCCCGGATATGGACCGTAATAATGATTCAGAGCCTGGTTTCTCCATACGAGCACATAGGCAGGGGATAGTCCGGCGAATGATGCGGCGAGATTCTTCGTCCACCATTGAGGCTGAGAGTCATTGCATTCAAGACCAGTCTCGGTGAACGCGTAAGGCTTGTTCTTCTGATATGAGATGTGGTTGAGAAGACGCATGAGCCTGATGCCGTTTTCCGGCAGGGTCCAGCCCGGTCTTTCATAAGCATCGATTCCAAGGATATCCACCCACTCGCTTCCAGGCCAGAAATTCAGATAGGCGCTCTGCGACGAAACGATGTCGGTGCTGAACACATACAGGATGTTGTGCAGTCCCTTGGTGTCCCTGAGATACTCTACAGTGAATTTCCATAGAGCGGCAAACTGCTCTGGCGTGCAGTTGCCGTTGCCCCACCAGAAGCCGCTGCCTGAGTGCTCATGCCACGGACGGAAGAGGACAGGGATCATCTCGTCTCCCACCTTCAGGCTGCCGATGAACTCCGCGACCTTGTCGAGGTAGCCGCAGAATGTGGCGTTCAGGTCTCCTCCCGGAATGATCCTGTATACGGCTTCGGTGACGTCCCATGCTGTACCTCCTGTGACAGGATTTGTAGTGTGCCAGCTCAAGGTGGTGATGCCGCCTCTTGCGTAAGACTCCTTGATGAGCTCTCTGATTGCAGCAAAGTTGTCGCCGTCAATATTGGCCTCGTGGCCGAGCTCGATCTCTGCCAGATCCCATCCCACTACAGCCGGATAATCTCCGCATATGTCCTTGATGTCTGAGCGTCCGGCTTCTCCTGACCATCCTATTCCATACAGAGTCGAACACTGATGTCCGAACATGGTCTTGCCCTCTTTCGAGAGTCTTCTCATGTTCTCCAGCAGGTTCTTTGTCTGCTCGGTCATGTTCGGGTCGGCATATGTCACCGCCTCGGGTTCAACCGGGGGATATGGATTATATACATCCTCCTTGCAGCCGCACAGCAGCATCAGGAGTGGCATCAATGAGTAGCAGATTCTTCTCATACCGAATGTTATTTAATGTCATCGACAGTTAAAATATCCTCTTCATCAATCATTTTCCTGAAGTCATCTTCAGAAGCATGTCCGCTGTATGGAGCAAAGAAGTGACTCTCCATCTTCTGTGAGTTTCTCCACACAAGCACCCAGCTCAAGCCATATCCTCTCACTGACGGCAGGAGATAGCTGGTCCACCAGTCATTCATATACACTGACTCCAGTCCTGTTTCCGTAAAGGCGGCAAGCTTGTGATGCTTTTCAGCAAGTGTGCTGACGGTCTTTGCCATATCGGCCATGCCTTTAAGGAAATCCCATTCCTGCGGTCTGTGATAGGCGTCCCATCCCATGATGTCCACCCATTCGTCTCCAGGGTAACGGAGCATGTACTGATCCTCGCTCCAGAATATGTCGGTAGAGTATGCATACAGCAGGTTGTGGACTCCCGATGAATACATATATTCGACAGTCCATTTCCAGAGGTTCTTATAATCCTCCGGCTCACATGAGAGTGCACCCCACCAGAAAGCTCCACCGGTATTCTCGTGATATGGGCGGTATACGACCGGTATGAGTTTGCCCTTGGCATCCTTGAGCGACTTCAGGAAGGCGATGCATTTGTCTGTCCACTCCTTGTACAGTTCGTGGCAGCTTCCTCCCGGAAGAACTTCTCTGACAACATTTCCTCCCGAAAGGTCCCATGAAGAACCGCCGGTAACGGGGTTGCGCATGTGCCATGAGAATGTGATCACGCAGCCCATCGAGTCGGCCATGACCACTGCCTCCCTCATCTTGTCGAAAGGCACTCCGTCCAGATTGCAGCTGTCGTCCATTTCCAGACCTCCGAGATCCCATCCCATTACGGCAGGATAAGATCCGCATACCTCCTTGATGTCTGATCTGCCTTTCTCGTATTCCCAGGCATGGCCATACATGAGGTCATCCTGGTGACCGATCATTACCCCCTTGTCCTTCAGACGTTCCAACCTGGCGTGCAGTTTCTTGACCCGAGGTTCCGCCTTCGGATCACATGGTCTGTTTTTAGCATATCCTGCCATCGAGATGACCGTCAGCAGGAGAACAAGCAGCTTTCTCATGACTTATCTAGTTTTTATTGTAATAACTTCTGAATTCCTTAGGGGTGATGCCCTTCTTTGCTTTGAAAATTCTGTTGAAATTGGAAAGGTTGCGGAATCCGCATCTGTATGCAATTGACGAAATGGTCTCCATAGGCTCATCCACCAGCATTCTGGCTGCGCATCCTACCCTGATGTTGTTGAGGCAGTTCACGAAACTGAAGCCTGTTCTTGCGCGTACGAAGCGGACAAAAGACGGAACACTCATGTTCACTACTGCAGCAGCTTCTTCCAGAGTGATTTTCCTGTGGTAGTTCTTGTTGAGGAACTCCATCAGGGTGTTGATGGTCCTGCTGTCGAATGTATCGTGGAATGAGCTGAACTTCGGATTGGCCAGCACTCTGTAGTCGCTGTCATGTGCCATGACATTCAGCATGGAAAGGAAGTGCAGAAACGAATCAAAGCGGTCCTTCTCGGCAAGCATCTGCTGGATGATGGCCCCGCATTTGCGCACGACCTGCTCTGAAAATGCAATCCCGTTATGGCCTTCCTGGAACATCTTTCTGATAAAGGCGAAAT
>JAZOPY010000065.1:0-35184 GCA_045655825.1 Candidatus Cryptobacteroides sp.
TCTTGGCGAGAAGGTGCACCTTGATCCATATGAATACTTAATACTTAAATAAATATGAAGAAATCAATACTGTTCTCATTTTTTACTTCTCTGCTGGCTTCCATGATGCTTTTTGCATGCGAGAAGCCAGTTCAGCCAGAAGAGCCTAAGGATCCGGACAACGGCAATACCGAGACTCCGGTGGATCCGGAGAAACCTGACGAGGGAAAGGACCCGGTCGAGGCCCTTGAACTTGAGGGTTATGCCATCTTTTTCCAGGACCGTACCTCTTGGGGTGCGACTCATGTCTATGGCTGGAATGCCGCAGACGGAAGCGTGACTTCTGCATGGCCCGGCAATGCTGTGACAGGTACAGTCGACATAGAGGACGTCACATACAAATACGTGGACATGGGCAAGGCCCTTGAGGGTAAGACCATGAAGCTTATCTTCAACTGCACCTCTTCCCAGAACACTCAGGACGGATATGAGGTGACAATGAATCGTCACTATTTCATGAAGGTTACTGACGATTCTGCTGAGGAGGTTGATCCGTATTTCTCAGAGGATGCTTCTGATGAGTTCTCTTTGAGCGCAACATCAGCATCTTTCGCAAGCCTTCCGACTGGAGGAAAGTCGGTTTCGCTTTCATCGAAGCATTCAGGATGGACTGTGGACCTTGGAGAGAACGATTGGATCGTCATCCTTGACGAAAACGGTGAGAAGGTGACTTCAGGACCTAAGAGCGACAAGGCACAGTATTTCAATGTATATGCTGCACCTAACGCGACAATGACAGCCCGTGAGGCGACAGTCACATTCGCTACAGAGGACAAGGCCCAGACAGTTGAGTTCGCGGTGACCCAGTCGGCTGCGACAGCTCCGCTTCTTAGCCAGTGGGTGTTCCGTGACAACAAGAATACATATTCGGTTTCTTGGCCTGTAATGCATGTGATCGGAGCTACAGATGGTTCAGCTGGTCAGATTACGGTAGTCCGTGGTGAGGCAAACGCTGACGTTCCGTTTGAGTGCAAGGTTGTTGGCAACAACCCTAACGTATCTACAATGGTAGAAGGTGACTATTGGCTCTATACATTCGATGCTTCAGTGAGCGCTGGTTCTGTGGTAGCTTTCAATGCGACAATGGCCGGCGATAAGAAGGCTCCGAAGTACTTCATCGTAGAGTATCTTGACGGTGGCGAGTGGAAGTCAACTGAGGAGGATCTTCTTACTGCTTCAGAGGATGCTTCTGTGAAATATACATACAAGCTTTCCGGAGAGGTTTCAACCGGTTCGCCTGATACCTATCAGTACACTACAGTGATGCAGACATGCCGCTTCACAAGCGGTGCTGACAAGCTTCAGATCAGATGCAGGGCAGTCGGTAACATGACTTGTGACGGCAGTGTCCAGGATATAAATGTGAAGACTTCAGCAGCATGCAGCCTTCCTGATTTCGGATTCACTGCTTCTGATGTGCAGCTTTACCCTGATGTCGCGATCACTCAGACAAAGAAAGTGCTTATCATCGGTAACTCGTTCCACTATTACTTCAACCCTATGTTCATGCTCAGGGAAATTGCATGGAGCCAGGGTGTAGATCTTAAGGTTACAGCTCACGTGAAGGGTTCTCAGTCATTCGAGAAGCACCTCCAGCTCTCCAATACAATCGAGGCTATCCAGAAGGGCGGTTATGACTACGCAATCATCCAGGACCAGAGCAAGAACCCGGCAAGACTTGCCGACGATCCGGAAGGATATGCAAAGGTACGTGAGAACTGCGTGGCTCTTGCTGACATGATCCGTCAGTACTCACCTTCCTGCGATGTCATCCTTGACCTTACATGGGCATACCCTAATTCAGATAACTCTTACGGTGGATATGGCAGCTTCGAGAACTTCGATCAGCTCCTTTATGACGGAGTGATGGAGATGGCCCTTGCAGCTGACTGCCGTATCGCTCCTGTCGGTATGGCATTCGCACAGTCACGTGCAGAGCACTCTGGATGGAGCCTCTACTTCTCAGGTGACGGCCTCCACCCTACACGTACAAGTGCCTTCCTTGAGGCTTGCGTGGAGTATGTGACCATGTTCGGTGCAGAGTTCAACGGACCGGATGTGAACTGCAACGTCGCAGCTGACCGCGCTTCATACATGCGTGACCTTGCCGAGAGCATCGTGTTCAACAATCCAGACGTTGTGAATCCTAAGGAGAAGGATGACGATGAACCGGAGGATCCTGAGCAGGGAGACCTTCCTACAGACGGCTGGTACATAGGTGATGTGAAGATGAACGAGGCTTCTGCAGGTGTATATACTGCTACAATCGCAGCAACTGCAGGTGATGAGTGGGCTATCGCTACTCCTTCAGGTGTCTATGGTCCTGCAACAGACGGACAGTCGACATTCGCGGGAGAACTTGCTCTTGCAGCTGAGACTTCAGCCAAGTTCGGTTATACCGGAACATATTCGGTGAAGGTAGTGGACAAGGGTAACGGTGTCGTAGAGTACTCTCTCGTATGCAATAATGCTTCACTCAGACTCGGCAACAACTTCGATAATAATAATACACAGTGGTCTTACGCATCATCTACGTATGATTTCGTGAACATCGCAGACAACACTTATAAGGTGTCATTTAAGACAACTCGCGGTAAGTATTGGGGCATCTACACTGTCGAGAACAAGAAGTATGGCATCGCAAACGGAACACCTGTCCTTGAAGGTGAGCTCACAAGGGCTGCAAGCGAGGGCTCTGCCCGTTTCCCTCTTGCCGGCGAGTTCTATGTCATTGCAACACTTATAGATGCAGGCACAATCGCTGTGAAGCTTGAGGTTGCAAAGGATATCAATGATGCGTTGTTCCGTCTCACAGGAAGCTTCTCGTCAGATGCAGGCTATAACGATTCTGCAAGCTATGAGTTCAAGAACGTGTCAGCAAATACATATGAACTGACAATAGATGCTGAGGCAGGCACTACATGGAAGGTGCATTCTTCTCCATTTGCTATATTCGCTCACATGAATGATGGAAGTGCAGAAGCTTCTGGCGAACTTCATACTAAGTGGAATGGCTATGGAAAGATGGACGAAGCAGGAAAGTATAAGATTACACTGAAGATAGGTGTAGGGGAAGCGTCTTTCCTCACCTATGAGTGTGTCAAGGCTGAATAAATCGTGACAATCTTTTTGCTTGGTTAGTAGATTGTCACATCAAGCCGGTCTGGTCGGGAGGTCAGGCCGGTTTCTAAAAGAAAATATAGTTATCTTTACGCATAATTTTTAACATCTGACTATGAACAAAATGATCAAGGTCCTCTTTTGCGGCCTCCTGCTGTTTGCTGCAGGTTTCGTGAAGGCTCAGGACAATGTGGCTTATCAGGACGAGACGGTGCGTTTCACCGTGGTGACCGACGGCGTGATCAGGCTCGAATGGCAGCCTGAAGGAAAATTTACTGACCTGCCGTCATTTGTGGCTTCTGAAAGGGATTACCCTGAAGCGGCATACAAGGTCCGCAAGGCGGGAAAGAATGTCGAAATCACCACATCCAAGATGATCCTTACCTACAGGAAGGGATCTGGTAAGTTTACCAAGAACAACCTTGAGATCAAGGCTGCTGACGGCTTCTTCACATGGAAGCCAGGTATGCAGCAGAAGGAGAATCTCAAGGGAACATTCCGAACCCTTGACGGTCTTGACGGCGACGTGCAGACTCAGAGTTGGGTCGCCGACATGAAGAAAGGAGAAATCCGTCAGTTCGAGGACGGCATTCTTGCAAAGGACGGCTGGACCCTCATTGACGAATCAGAGAACTTCCTCTTTGATGATTCCGAGTGGGCATGGGTAAAGGAAAGAGAAGCAAAAGAGTGCCAGGACTGGTATTTCATGGCATACGGACACGACTACAAGGCAGCATTAAAGGACTTCACAGTCTTTGCAGGAAAGATGCCTCTGCCGCCACGTTTCACATTCGGCTACTGGTGGTCACGCTATTGGGCATACACAGACAAGGAGATGCGTACACTTGTCGACAAGTTCCATGCATACGACATCCCTCTTGACGTGCTTGTGGTAGACATGGACTGGCATTATACAGACGCCGGACGCGGAGGCTGGACCGGCTGGACATGGAACAAGAGTCTGTTCCCGAATCCGGAGAAGTTCATGCAGTATCTCAAGGGAGAAGGATTGAAGGTCACCTTGAATCTCCATCCAGCGGAAGGATTTGACCACTGGGAGGAGTGCTACCCTACCCTCGCTCAGAGTCTTGGAAAGGACCCTGAGGGAAAGAAACGCATCGAATGGATCAACTCTGACAAGGAGTTCATGAGCAACATGTTCAAGCATGTGATGCATCCTATGCAGGAGGAAGGCGTAGACTTCTGGTGGCTTGACTGGCAGCAGCATGTTTACGATACAGAGCTTACAAAGCTGCATAACACATGGTGGATCAACTACTGCTACTTCAGCGACATGGAGCGCCACGGCGACAAGCGTCCTCTGCTCTACCATCGTTGGGGAGGCCTTGGAAACCACCGTTATCAGGTCGGCTTCTCGGGTGACGCCACAATCACATGGAAGTCTCTCGAGTTCCAGCCATACTTCACAGCAACATCATCAAACGTACTTTACGGCTACTGGAGCCACGACATCGGAGGTCACCTTGGAAACAGCATCGATCCCGAAATGTACACAAGATGGCTGCAGTACGGTGGATTCAGCCCTGTCATGCGAACTCACAGTTCAAAGAGCGGCGCCTTAAACAAGGAGCCTTGGGTATTTGCCGAAGAGTACACAAACGTGATACGTCAGACCGTACGCCAGCGCTATGAAATGGCGCCATACATCTACGCGATGGCCCGAAAGGGATATGACGAAGGTATCGCGCTGTGCCGTCCTCTATACTACGACTACCCTGAGTGCCAGGAGGCATACGACTTCCGCAGCCAGTATATGTTCGGAGACAACATGCTCATCGCCCCAGTCACCAAGCCAGCAGAAAACGGGTTCGCATCCATGGACATCTGGCTTCCGGAAGGTCTGTGGTATGAGCTTCACACAGGAGCAATGGTAGAAGGCGGAAAAGTCGTGAAGAGACGTTTTGCTCTTGACGAGTATGGCGTATATGTGAAGGCAGGTGCTGTGCTTCCGTTCTATGGAGATGAAGTTGAGAACCTCAACGCAAATGACGAGGACATATATGTGACTGTATTCCCAGGAGGAAACGGCTGCTTCAGCATGTACGAGGATGCCGGAAACGACAAGAACTACGCGACAGAGTACGCCACCACACGGCTTAGCAACAGCTGGAACGGCTGCGAGCAGACCGTAACCATCGCACCACGCAAAGGCTCATACGAAGGAATGCCTGCCCAGAGAAACTTCAAGGTGAAGGTTATTGCATCTGCCGCTCCGGCATCAGTCACTGTAAACGGACAGGAGGTTTCATACGAGTATGACGGTTATGACTTCTCATTCACTGTAGACATTCCGGTCACCGACTGCTCGGCAGAGAAGACAGTCGTGATCAAATACGACACTGACCCGGCTCTTGCTGACAGCATAAAGGGACTGTCACGCAGAATGGCCCGCAGCATCGAAGCCCTCAAGTTCCGCACAAATGCAGATCCTATCGATGACCTTGCAATGCTCGGCACCATCAACGAGGCTGTCCTCTACGCTCCTGAAAAGGCGCAAGAGCTGACAGAGGCATTCATGAAGAACTATAACAACCTTCCTGAAATCCTCAAAAAGCAGCCTAGAATCAGCGAAGAAGACATTCAGTGGTTCCTGGTGCACTGCGGCTGGAAATAACCCGTTGCACTTAAAGTGTTGAATAGCAAGCATTTAAATGGTCATGCCTGCTGCAGATTGCAGCAGGCATGACCATTTAAATTGCTATAAATCAAACAATTAGGTGCAACGGCATAAAGCCATTGAGTCACCCTATATAATGCAAGAAACCGACCCTTTGGGGTCGGCTTCATTCTTTTTACTATTTCTTCCAGAGTTTAGACATATCCTCCAGGGTCTTGCCCTTGGTTTCAGGGACAAGCTTCCAGACGAATACTGCAGCAATGATACATATAGCAGCGTACAGGCCGTATGTAAATGCCGGACTCATATTGTACATAGGTACAAATGTAGAAGATACGATGAAGTTGAATATCCATTGGAACGCTACCGCAATTGCTACGGCTGCACCTCTGATGGTATTAGGGAAGATCTCCGAGATGAGCACCCAGCAGATAGGACCCCAGCTGAACATGAATGATGCACTGTAGATCATGATGCTGACAACCGCCACAATCGGAGGAATAGCTGAAGACATGCTTGTAAGCATAACTCCGGCTGCTCCAACCGCCATACCCAAGGATCCCCATATCAAGAGAGGCTTGCGGCCCCATTTCTCTACTGTGAAGATTGCAAGGAGAGTGAATGTGATGTTCACAATACCCATGATTACGGTCTGCATCATAGGATTACCCATACCGAGAGACTCGAAGATACGAGGTGCAAAATAAAGCACGGCATTGATTCCGACAGCCTGCTGGAAGACGCTGAGCATGATACCGATGAAAATCACGAGTACGCCGTATGTAAAGAGCTTCTCCTTCTTTTCTGTTACAGTAGCCTTGATCTCATTGAGAATCTCCTGAGCCTTTGAACTGCCGTTGATCTTCGCAAGCACATTGTAGGCCTGCTCATCCTTACCTCTGAGCGCCAGATATCTTGGAGTTTCGGGAACAAGGAAAAGCAGAAGGGTGAAAAGACCTGCAGGAATAGCCTCACTGACAAACATCAGACGCCATCCGGTAGTGATGCTCCATGAAGAATCCCCAGCAAGAAGAGCACTGTTTGTAATCTCATTCAGTCCTGTTGCCGCCTTCTCGATCACAGGAGCGATATGATCACCCAGGATGATGAAGTTCACGAAATACACCACCAGCTGGCCAAAGATGATGGCGAACTGGTTCCATGATACGAGAGTTCCTCGCTTGTCGCTTGGCGCCACCTCTGCGATGTACATAGGGCAGATTGCAGATGCAAGACCTACTCCTACACCTCCAAGTACTCTATATAGGTTAAATGCAACCAGAAGCGAAAACGAAGGCTCCCCTTTCTCAAAGAACAAGAACTCCGGATCATACGATCCCAGGGCAGAAAGGAAGAACATCACACCGGCCATAATCAGCGACTTCTTACGACCCAGACGCGATGCACAGATTCCGGAAATCGCAGCACCAAGCACACATCCGATCAATGCGCTCGACGATGTTATTCCGTGAAGGAAATCTGTATATACAAAGTCTTTGGCACCCATGAAGAAGGCCTGAAGGCCTTTCTCTGCACCAGAAATGACTGCTGTATCGTATCCGAAAAGCAGTCCGCCAATTACAGCAACAAGGACTATCGAAAAGAGATAGCCCTTGCTGCCTTTATTATTCGCACTCATTAGCAGTACATGTTAAGGATAGCCTCGTAGAGCTCCTGCTTGCCTGAAGTCTGCTTAGGCTCGTTAACCTCCTTACCATAAGCGTAAACATCCTCGAGAGTGAGCTCACCGTTCTCGAACTTCTTTCCGAGACCCTCGTCGAAGCTTGCATAACGATCCTTCACCATCTGGCAGAGTGGAGACTCCTCAAGAAGAGCTGCTGCGTTCTCAAGAGCGCGTGCCATTGCATCCATAGCTGCGATGTGAGCGATGAAGATGTCCTCAAGGTCAGTAGAGTTACGACGTGTCTTGGCGTCGAAGTTAGTACCACCGTTTCCGAGACCGCCGTTGCGGATGATCTGCATCATTGCCTGAGTGAGGTCGAATGAGTCGATAGGGAACTGGTCAGTATCCCAGCCGTTCTGGTAGTCACCGCGGTTTGCGTCGATTGAACCGAGCATTCCTGCGTCAACTGCACATGCAAGCTCATGCTCGAATGTGTGACCTGCAAGAGTAGCGTGGTTAACCTCGATGTTCACCTTGAAGTCCTTGTCAAGACCATGAGCCTTGAGGAAGCCGATAACTGTCTCAGTGTCCACATCATACTGATGCTTTGTAGGCTCCATTGGCTTAGGCTCGATGAGGAATGTACCTGTAAAGCCCTTTGAGCGAGCGTAATCACGTGCAAGAGTAAGCATCATTGCAAGGTGCTCCTTCTCACGCTTCTGATCTGTGTTCAGAAGGCTCATGTAACCCTCACGACCACCCCAGAACACGTAGTTTGTACCGCCAAGCTCGATTGTTGCGTCGATAGCGTTCTTGATCTGGACAGCAGCACGTGCAACAACGTCGAAATCAGGGTTTGTAGCTGCGCCGTTCATATATCTCTTGTGGCCGAATACGTTTGCTGTACCCCAAAGAAGCTTGATGCCAGTCTCAGCCTGCTTCTCCTTGAGATAAGCTACGATCTGCTTGAGGTTAGCCTCATACTCCTCAACATCTGCACCCTCGTCAACGAGGTCTACATCGTGGAAGCAATAGTACTCGATACCGATCTTCTGCATGAACTCGAAACCTGCGTCAACCTTGTCCTTAGCTGCCTGGATAGGGCATGCTTCGCCGTTCCAAGGGAAAGTCTTTGTACCGCCACCGAACTGGTCTGCACCCTCTGCGCAGAGTGTGTGCCACCAAGCCATTGAGAACTTGAGCCACTCGGCCATTGTCTTGCCGAGGACTACCTTGTTAGCATCATAATAGCGGAACGCCATTGGGTTCTTGCTTTCCTTACCTTCAAACTGAATCTTTTCGATTCCTGGGAAAAATACTTTTGCCATAGCTTTAGTTTATTAATTGTTTGTTAATATTTTATAATCTTGATTTCCATGTTTCGTATGCTTCCGTGTACTCTGCAGCATGAGCAGGCTCGATTACGGCAAGCTTTTCAAGAGTAGCGAAGGCCTCTGTGTTGTCCTTGTAGATACCTGCTCCGATACCCGCACCCTTAGCGGCACCTACAGAGCCGTCAGTATCATAGAGCTCGATCACTGCTCCGGAAACTCCGGCAAGAGTCTCGCGGAAGATCGGGCTGAGGAACATGTTTGCATGTCCCGCGTGGATCTTGTTCACGTTCATGCCCATCTGCTCCATCACCTCGATACCATACTTGAACGAGAACACGATACCCTCCTGCGCTGCACGCAGCAGATGTGACTTGTTGTGGACATTGAAGTTCACTCCGTGGATCGAGCTGCCGACCTCCTTGTTTTCGAGCATGCGCTCAGCACCATTTCCGAACGGCATGATGCTTACGCCTGCGCTGCCGATAGGAGCCTGGGCTGCAAGGTCATTCATATCTGCATAGGAAATACCCTCCGGTGCCACATTTCTCTTCATCCATGAGTTCAGGATACCAGTTCCGTTGATGCAGAGAAGAACACCAAGACGAGTCTGTTCAGGAGTGTGGTTGACGTGCGCAAATGTATTTACACGAGATTTAGGGTCGTAGTTGACTTCTCCGAGCACACCGTAAACGACTCCTGACGTACCTGCTGTCGAAGCAATTTCACCAGGATTGAACACGTTGAGTGACAGAGCATTGTTAGGCTGGTCGCCAGCACGGTATGTGATAGGGGTACCTTCCGCAAGGCCGAGTTCAGCCGCTGCAGCAGCGCTGACTCTTCCCTGCTCCGAGAATGTCGGCTTGATGTCAGCGATAAGCGATTTGTCGATGCCGTAATAGTCCAGAAGCATCTGCGCAGGAGCTCCCTCCGCAAAATCCCAAAGCATTCCCTCTGAAAGGCCAGATACAGTCGTGCAGATCTCGCCGCTGAGCTTCATCGCTATATAATCGCCCGGAAGCATGATCTTGTATATCTTAGCATAGAGCTCAGGTTCATTCTCCTTTACCCATGCAAGTTTAGAAGCTGTAAAGTTTCCAGGAGAGTTCAGCAGGTGCGAAAGACAGTTCTCATGACCGAGGGCATCGAACGCCTTCTGGCCGTATGGAACGGCACGGGAGTCGCACCATATTATCGAAGGACGAAGGACGTTCTGGTCCTTGTCAACACATACGAGGCCGTGCATCTGATAAGAGATACCGATAGCCTTGATGTCTTTAGGATCTGCAGCAGAAGCTGCCATGATGTCCGCCGTAGCAAGCTTGAGGTTCTCCCACCATGAAGACGGTTCCTGCTCTGCCCAACCCGGCTTCACTGCAATGATTGCAGCCTCTGACTTAGGATAGAATGCCGAAGCGACACATTTGCCTGTCTGGGCATCCACGAGGCTCGCCTTTACTGACGAGCTTCCGATATCATAGCCTAATAGATACATAGTTATAGTTTTAGCTGTTATATCGCAAATTTAATGAAAGATTATAACAGATAAAAGCATTGTACCAAAAATACGCTAAGTATTTATCAAAATAACTATATATCAAATATTTATAATACGGGCAAAAGTGGAGAAATTTACTGCATTCTTCCTATTGAACAGGGATTTGTTCAGTAAATATAACCTTGCAGGCTTATGATTCACATGCTTTTCGAACTCATCTGTCTCCACCAAAACCCCCGACGAAAAGAGTTTCTTGCGGAAATTTCTATTGTCCAGTTCTATACCGAACACAGCCTCCAGAAGATTCTGGAGCTGACGCACGGTAAATTTCTTGGGCAGCAGCTGAAACGCGATCGGAGACCATAGGAAATCCTTCTGCAGCACCGTCAAGGCATCGGACAGGATATCCATATGGTCCATTATGAGATGGTGGATATCATCCACATTCATCCACACAGCACCCTGGCGTTTCGTATAGCTGACCATACCCGGATCCAGTTTCACAAGAGCATAGTATCCCACGGTCACCACCCTGTCGGTCTGGATTCCATGATACTGACATATCCATTGAAGTTCATTCTGGTCAACCCTTTCCGGATCAGAAAATATCGATGTCTGCTTCAGGTAAAGATCCTTCAGTCCGGTACTTGCCTCCAGCACCCTGGCAGCCGCCTCCGGAAGAGTCTCATTCTCGCGAATCATGGCACCAGGCAGTTTATACCCACCCTCATCATAGAGAGGGTCAGCATTCCTTCGCCTTACGAGGAGCGCCTTCAGGTTTTCACCGTCAAATCCGAAGATAACGCAGTCAACTGATATTGCCGAGTTGGTCTGTACGCTTTTCATTACATCGCAAATGCATTGAAACCGCCGTCAACGACGGCAACTGTGCCGGTCACGAACTTTGACGCTTCAGACATCAGATAGTGGATGGTACCGCAGAGTTCTTCCGGATCGCCCATGCGTCCGAACGGAGTCTGACGGATCACATCCTGACCTCTCTGGGTATAGGTCCCGTCAGGATTTGTCAGAAGAGAGCGGTTCTGCTCTGTGATGAAGAAGCCCGGAGCTATGGCGTTGACGCGGATTCCTTCGCCGAACTTCTTTGCACACTCAGTAGCCATGTATGCAGTAAAGTTAGAGATACCGGCCTTGGCTGCAGCATAGCCCGCAACACGTGTCATAGGACGGAACGCAGCCATTGACGAGAAATTGATGACAGAACCCTTGCCCTGCTTCACCATCGGCTCAAGGAAAATCTGGGTAGGAATCACCGTGCCTGTGAGATTGAGGTTAAGCACTGTCTGGAACTGATCCGGCTGAAGGTCGAAGATAGTCTTGTCAGGCGGGATTGTAGCTCCTGGCATATTGCCTCCAGCTGCATTGAGGAGGGTGTCTACGCGGCCGTATTTCGCCAATATGTCCTCACAGTTCTTTCTGACAGTCTCCACATTCAACACATCAGTCTTCATAAACTCACACTCACCACCCTCGGCACGGATATCTGCAGCAATCTGATTGCCTACATCCTCCTTACGACCAAGAATAATGACCTTGGCCCCGTTGAGAGCAAGATATTTAGCGATAGCGCGTCCAAGCACGCCTGTTCCGCCGGTAATGACTGTCACATTACCTTTTATATCAAAAAGATTATTCATAGAATCCAGTAATTTTATATTTCAGTCCTAATTCTCTGTCCACTGTCGCCATGACACCCTGTATCTGGCCCATCGCGAACATCCTGCCTAGGAAGCCGTAGCCGGCATTGTAGCCTCGAGCCTCGTCACCGAGCATGGTCATGCCATGATCCACACGCATCGGAAGTTCAGGATTCACGCTCTCGAAGATGCGCACAAGCTCGATTATGTCTGCGCGGCCACCAAGGTGACTTGCCTCGGTAAAGTCTCCGTTCTCGAATATATGGCATGAGCGAAGATGCACGAAATGCGTGCGAGGTGCAAACCTGCGTGCCATCTCCACCACATTGTTCTGAGCTCCTGCCGAAAGCGATCCTGCGCAGAACGTCAGTCCGTTATGCGGATTGTCGACAGCCGAAAGGAACCACTCGATATCCTCCTCAGAAGTGACTATGCGAGGAAGTCCCAGAACAGGGAACGGAGGATCGTCAGGATGGACGCACATATTCATTCCGCACTCCTCGCACACAGGCATGATTGCAGAAAGGAAATAGCGCATGTTCTCTCTGAGCTGATCCTTGGTGATGCCGTCATAAAGCGAAAGCAGCTGCTTGAAAAGCTCCACAGGGCGCTCGTCATCCTCACGGATATTACCGCTCACGAAACCCTGCGTCTTCACGATGATGTTCTCGACGAGTTTATGCTCCGCCTCCGGAGTCATTTTCTCACGAAGCGCCTCAACCTCAGCAAGTATGTCACGCTCAGCATCGATTCCAGGCACCTTGAAAGATGCCCACTCCTCGCGCGCACCTTCGCGACCTACGATATAAATATCAAAGTAGGCGAACTCCGAATAAGAGAAATAAAGGTTTGTTGTGCCGTTTGGATTCGGATGCGCAAGATCAGTTCTTGCCCAGTCAAGGACCGGCATGAAGTTATAGCAGATTGTGTGAATGCCTTCCGCAGAAAGATTGCGAAGGCTTTCCTTGTAGTTTTCGATGAGCTGATCTCTGTCCGGACCGCCATACTTGATGCTTTCGCACACCGGCAGCGACTCGACTACCGACCATCTCATGCCATAGCTCTCGATATACTCGCGCAAGTCGCGAATATTCTCACGTGTCCACACCTGACCATTAGGAACATCATGAAGAGCCGTCACGATGCCCTCTACGCCGATCTGGCGCAACATCTCAAGTGTAATACGGTCCTTGCGACCGAACCATCTCCAGGTCTTTTCCATTGATTACAATACGACCTTCATTGACAAGCCGTTATATGTCACAGTCTTGGTCTTGCCGATTCCGTTCTTAGAAACAGGGATGATGTTGAATGTTCTCTCTTCAAGTCTTCCAGGGAAGGCACCGCCCTTGTATTCGCTGATAGAGAGAAGCCTCATGCTGTCATCGTACGAGAATTCTATCATAGAATAAGCACCTTTCTCGTAATTGTAGTTTACGTTCTCGTCCTCATAAAGGGTGAACTCGCCGTCTGCCCCCTGATATATATACAGGTCAATAACATCCGCAGGCTTCTCGTCAGACCACTGGATTTCAGGGCCGAAAGGAACGATGGATCCGGCACGGACATAAAGAGGCATCCTGTCATAAGGGGCATCGACTGTCATGGTGATTCCGCCCTCAATGAACTTATTGCCTGCGAACTCATACCATCCCTCGCACTCAGGGAAATAAACCTCACGCTCACGGGCACCGTATTCATACACAGGCGCAACGAGGAATGCAGGACCGAACATGTACTCATCACCGATGTTCAGGACATCAGCATCATCCATAAAGTCCATCACAAGCGGACGCATGATGGTATAGTCATCGAAATATGTCTTACCTGCAAGCGAGTAGATATAAGGCATGAGACTGTAGCGGAGCTTGGTGTAATACACGATAGACTCATACGCAGAATGTCCTTCCGGAGCGATCTCCCAAGGCTCGCGGAACGGGAACTGTCCGTGGGCACGGAAGAGCGGGCAGAAGGCGCCGAACTGGAACCAGCGTGTGTTGAGCTCACGCCATTCCTTCATATCCGTATTCTCCTTTCCGGTATAACTCCACACGTTCTGCCCAGCCACATAACGGTTCTCGACACAGAAACCTCCGATATCCATTGTCCAGTATGGGATACCGCTTATAGCGAAGTTTAGTCCTGCAGAAATCTGAGCCTTCATATCCTCCCAGCGGGTAGCTATATCGCCGCTCCATGTCGCTGTAGAATATCTCTGAAGACCGGCAAATCCGCTTCGTGTAAGCAGGAAAACACGTTTATCAGGGTCCACACCACGCTGTCCGTTATAGATTGCATCTGCATTCACGATTGAGTACGCATTGAAGAACTCTGTAGAAGAGCCAAGGGCTGTCGGGCCACAGAGGGCCTTGCGGTATTCCATGCTCGTACAGTCACGGATATTAGGCTCCGAGGCATCCATCCACCATGCGTCTATGCCGAGAGGATAATAATGCTCATACATCTGCTGCCAGAAGAGCTCACGAGCCTCAGGTGCATACGCATCGTAGAATCCATAATGGTAGCCTTGTCCGATCCAGTCGCGTATGCCGTCTTCATAAGCCCTGGTATACATCCATCCCTTCTGATCAAACTCCTTATAGTGCTCTGTGTCAACATAGAACTTAGGCCATACAGAGATCATCATGCGTCCGCCGAGGTTGTGGATGGAATCAACCATAGCCTTAGGGTCTGGGAATCTTGCAGGATCAAACTCGTGGCTTCCCCATGCATCCTCTTCCCAGTGACTCCAGTCCATCACGATATTGTCGATAGGGATATTTCTCTTTCTGAAGCCCTCGAGAGCCTCGATCATTTCTGTCGAAGTCTTGTATCTCTCACGGCTCTGCCAGTAACCCATAGCCCATTTAGGCATAATCGGAGCCTTGCCTGTGAGGGTTCTGTAACCACTGATGACCTCGTCCATTGTCTCACCGGCGATGAAATACCAGTCCATCTGCTTGGTCATCTCGCTCCACCACTGGTGCTTTGACTGCTGAACAGGATCAGTAACATCATAGACACGAAGTCCGCAATAAGACACGTCTCCGTCAGGCTTCCACTGAATCTTCAGAGGAGTCTTCTCCCCTGCCTCAAGATTTACCTTGAACTTATAGCTGTTCGGATTCCATGCCGTGCGCCAGCGCTCAGGAACCACTTCCTTACCGTCAATTGTCACGGTAGTATATCCTGCATAATACAGGCTGAACTGATACTCGCCGGACTGCGGAGCCTGAATGATTCCCTCGTATGTAACCTCCGATCCGTAGAATCTGAAACCTTCCGGCAGGTTGATCACGCGTGCCATCTCTGGCTCGACAAGATGCTCGAAATAGATCTGCGGTTCTCTTCTGACAAGAGTTTCACCAGCCGCAGGGAGATATGTTCCGGTAAGAGCCCCTTCGTTGCCTTCTGCATCATAAAGGGTGAATACCTCACCGAGCTGCTTGAAGTCCTCAGGATTTCCGAAACGCATCATCGAATAGCTGTCCATCAGCACGCCATAACCCTTGTTGGAAACGATGAACGGAACGGACACCTTTGTATTATATTGGAAGAGCTGCTCGTTCTTTCCTTTATAATTGAACTCATCGGCCTGATGCTGTCCAAGACCATACAGAGCCTCATCCTCAGGGGACTCAAATACCTGACGGAACGTATATCCGTGAGTACCGTCCACTTCAATCGGCTCAAAGGTCTTACCGCCTCCGACCTGCTCACGAAGAAGAACCTTACCATCCAGGTCAGTAAACCACACCTCACCCGTAGTCGAAAGGACATAAGCCTTCAACGCAGAAGTCTCCACAACCGTAGTATCTCCGTTTTCATAAACCGAGTAGTCCACTTCCGACTGCCCTGGCACAATCACCAGGCTCTCCGGATCCTTGAACGAATCCTCAGGAGTTGCACTTACATGAATGATATTTTCCCCGAGCACTTCCAGACGGACCAGTTCAGGTCCACCTTCAGAAGGGTGCTGAATCTTTACTGTTACGCCGCTTTCCTCTGCAGGCTGAGAACATGCTCCCAAAAGCAATAACACAGAGAGTGCAGACAAAGTCTGGTTAGTTTTCATATTTCGATTTATTTAAAGATCAAGGTATTCAGTACACAGATTGATTTATCCTTCACGTCAGAATCAAACTTCAGATATATGGCGTGCTTGCCTGTCAGAGATCCTGCTGCAGGAAGATCAATACATACATCTGTCTCTTCCTGAGGCATGTCAGCCCCTATCTTGACGCTGCCAAGAACGATTCCTCCCTGGGAAGCCCATGGTCTGTCCGCCATGACGGTTATCGTGCCGTCAACACCCTCCGGAACAAGATTGAGGACAAGCTGCAGGTCCTTACGTCCAGCCGTAGACGTAAAGTTGAAGTATTTATATCCGACAATCGAACCGTCGTTATTGTTTACGACAGGATTGTGGTTGTTTCTGATTGCGTATGGAGCATCGAACTTATCTTCGGTACCATATCCTGATGCGACATACGAGCCATAGAATGTCTTGTTCGGCCAGTTATGTTCTGCAACCTTTGAAGCCGTGTACCAGCAAGCCAGACCAGCTGAATGAACTTCCAGAGGATTCAGACCATCGACAGAAAAGCCTTCGGAATTGTATTCACCCTCAGATATGAAGACCTCTCCTCCTGGTCCTTCCTCCACATTCACGGTTATCGGAGCGACCATGGCCTGACGCGCAAACTCGTCTGTTCCGGTCTGTCTATGATAGAACACATACCACTGACCGCCTATCTCACAGATGCCTCCATGAGTATTTCCAGTCACCGTAGCCGATGCTATCGGATTTCCATTTTCATCGATCTCACGACCACGGCCGTCAATGATTGTACCTCCATAGGTCCAAGGGCCGAGAGGTGCATCGCTGTAAGCGTAAGCAAGAGTATAATTGGTCACAGGCAGCCCGAACTCACCGTCATTTGTCCACCTGCTGTAGACAAACACGTATTTATCCTTGATCTTGCGGATGGACGAGGCTTCAAAAAAGCGGAAAAGGTCATCGCCCATGCCGCCCGGGATCATATCCTTGACTATCTGGGTACCTTCCTTCACGGTACACATTGTCTGCGGATCAAGCTCTGCTGCATACGAGCACTCAAAGCCCCAGTATCCATATACCCTGCCATCATCATCCACAAAGACTGCCGGATCAAATCCGAGCACTCCTACAGTATGGTATGGGTTCTCAGGATTCCAGTTGCAGACCTCGAACGGTCCGTCCGGCCTTGGGCTCCTGGCTATAAGGTTTTGACGTCCACCGACCTGATCGTTCGGATAAAGATAGTACATCACACTGCCGTCAGCCTCCTTCTTTATGGCCACATCCGGAGCAAAGAGCACATCCGAAAGACCTTCTGCGCTGACAGGCTCCCCCTGGGCATTATGGCTTATGCGAAGGATCTCTCCGTCATAGCGCCACTGATTCAGATCCTCCACAGGAGCCGACCACACGACCAGCTCACGGCCGCAGTAGTCTGTGATGCGGGTGTCATGAGAGCCATAGAGGTAGACTCTGTACTTTCCCGGATTATCTGGATCTTCGAAGACATAAGGCTCCCCGTCGGGGATATGCTCCCACAAGGGCAGAAACGGATTACCTACTGTTTCAGGAACTGCCGGTTCATTGACCTGAGGCACTCCTGCACAAGACACCATGCACAGAAGCATGGCACAGACGCCTGAATTGAATCGCCTTTTCATAGCAAGTAAGTTTATAAGACTAACAAATATAATTATTTTTAACAGAAACTTTATACCTTTACGCAACAATCATTAACCACTTATTATGAAACGCTATCTTTTCGCAGCAATCGCTGCCCTCATCTTACCTTTATCATCTTTCGGCCAGATGAAAGTAAACGTAACAATCGACACTGACATAACAGACGGCCAGATCATACCGAAGGAAATCTACGGTCAGTTTGCCGAGCACCTCGGAGCATGTATCTACGGAGGTCTGTGGGTAGGTCCTGACTCGGAAATCCCTAACGTGGACGGATACAGAACCGACGTACTTGAGGCCCTGAAGACCCTCAAGGTACCCGTAATGAGATGGCCAGGGGGATGCTTCGCAGACGAATATCACTGGAGAGACGGCATCGGTCCTAAAGAGAATCGTCCGAGAATGGTGAACAGCAACTGGGGCGGTACAGTCGAGGACAACTCATTCGGAACACATGAGTTCCTGAATCTCTGCGAAATGATAGGATGCGAGCCATACATCAGCGGAAACGTAGGTTCCGGCACTGTTGAGGAACTCGCGAAATGGGTAGAGTACATGACTGCGGCAGACGGCCCGATGGCGCGCCTCAGAGCTGAAAACGGACGCGTGGAGCCATGGAAGGTAAAATATCTCGGAGTCGGCAACGAAAGCTGGGGCTGCGGCGGAAACATGCTTCCGGAATACTACTCGCACCTTTACAGAAGATATCAGACATACTGCCGCGACTACAGCGGAAACAAGCTGTATAAGGTAGCCAGCGGCGCCACAGACTATGACTACAACTGGACTGAAGTGCTGATGAAGAACATCGGAAGTCTCATGCATGGAGTGTCACTGCACTACTATACAGTCAAAGGATGGGAAGGCAGCAAAGGCTCTGCGACCGAGTTCAGCGAGCAGGAATACTACAACACTTTGGCTAAGTCAGTAGGTGTAGAACCTGTGATAGTAAAGCATATCGCCATCATGGACCAGTATGACCCTCAGAAGAAGGTGGATCTTCTCCTTGACGAATGGGGCACATGGTTCGATGTGGAGCCAGGCACAAACCCAGGTCATCTCTTCCAGCAGAACACAATGCGTGACGCCATGGTTGCATCTCTCAGCCTCAACATCTTCCATAAGTACACCGAAAGGCTCAAGATGGCCAATATCGCTCAGATTGCGAACGTATTGCAGTCAATGGTCCTTACAAAGGGAGACAAGATGGTACTGACTCCGACCTACCATATCTTCAGAATGTACAACGTACACCAGGATGCGATGTATCTGCCGTCGGAGTGCAATTCTCCTAAGTTCACAGACGAGCTTGACAGAGAGTGCCCGGTTGTTGACGCCACAGCATCCAGAAATGCTGACGGACAGTTGAACATCACCCTCACCAACACAAGCCTGGAGCAGAAGGCAGAGGTAACCGTAGAGATCCCTGTGAGCGCAAGATCACAGATCTCGGGAGAAATCCTCACCTCGAAAAACGCACAGGACTATAACGATTTCGACAGGCCTGACACTGTCAAACCTGTCGAATTCAATGACTATAAGATCAAGGACGGAAAGCTCATCGTCAAGATGCCGGCAATGTCCATAATCTCTTTGTCTATAGAGATTTAATTTCCTGCAAGACCATTTGCGAATCCCGCATAAGCAGGCTTTCGGTTATAGTTTACATCCCATAAGCCTGTCGGTTCGCCTGCTCTCCAACCGGTGTTCTCTGGACTATCCAGAGGGCACCATTGTGTTATGCCATACTGCTGTGCAAGAGGGACGATTTCAAAGTACTTGCTCACGATGAACTTATAGAATTCCGCCATATTCCTGTGCTGTCTTTCCGTAAGTTCCGAAGTCTTGAGCGTCTGCCCCTGATTGTTGACATATCCCATATCAAGCTCGGATATCTTGACCAGCTTGCCGGTCGCCGTCATCAGCTGAAGCATCTGCACGATATGTTTTTCCTTATTGGCCTGAGTGGTAGGGTTCTCATAATACGAGATATGCATCTGGGTACCGATACCGTCAATCTTTGTCACTCCGTCCGCCTCCCACTTCTGGATCCAATGAATCAGGCTTCTGAGCTTCTTGTTGTCATCCCAGTCCGACTCGAGGTTGTAGTCGTTTATAAAGAGCAGGAGCGGCTCTGTTCCGCCATACTCGGCATAGTATTTACGCGCAGAGGCGACAGCAACACGCACATAGTCTATCGAACCCATGTAGTCCTGCCAGAAGAAGTTTGTCATGTCCCCAGGCTGTCCTTTCTGAAGGTCATAATAACCGTCACGGTCATAGTCCTGTCCGGCAATGGCTTCATTGACAACGTCCCATGTCGAGACTCTGGTCGCAGTCACCTCCATCATGCCCCTGATCCACCTTTCCATCTCTGCAGTGAGGGCGGCCTTCTGCTCCTCTGGAGTCATGGCAATGACCTCATACTGCTTTCCGATGGTAGAAAACTTGAAGTCATCAATGTATATGTCTCCTGCAAACGTACCGAGGCTGAAGACCAGTCTTGTGCCGCCGGCTGCAGAACATTTGCACTTAAGCTCGACCGACTTCCACTCAGTGCCAAACTGGGTATTCTGGAACTCTCCGGCCGACTTATATCCGTCAATAATCTGGAAACCTGCACCCAAAGTACCTGCGGCAGATCCCTTGATGCGGAATGACAGAGTATATTCCTGATCCTTCACAAATGCCTGGGTGGCATCATAGGCAAACTGCACCTCCCACGACTGGACTGCTGACGGGTTGGTAACCTTGAAGGCTCCGTCAGACACTGACATGGTCATGCTGTTTCCCCAACCGTTGAACGGATGATTTCCGTTATCGAAATCACTCTCGACTATGATTATCTCACCTGATTCTCCCGGAAGTTCCACATACTTGTCCTGAATCAGACTATTAAGGTATGCCGGCTGCTGCTGCGAATGCCATGCGAGCGTATGGCCGTAGACCGTCAGTCCGCGCGCTTCGGCAGCATTGAGGAAATTGGTAACGCCGGTGAAGTTCATCGAACCATCACTACGCACCACCGATGCATACTTCATTGCGTTGCCGGCTGTCATTTCATCGAAATTCTGTCCGGCAAGATCATAAAGCTTCGCATCCCCGTCGATAGCCACTCCCAACTTGAATGATGGATAAGCCTCTCGGTCCACATAAGCCTTCAAAGGCTGATACAGGCTGAGATCGGCGTAAGGATCTGTAGTCCCGGTCTGTGGCGGCTTGGGGTTGACCGGAGTATTTGGGTTGGGTTTCTTGTCGTCAGGATTATCCTTTTCGCAAGAGGAAACGACAAGAGACGACGCTGCAAGCGCCAGAAACACGAAGTTCTTGAATCTCATTTTTCACAGTTTTAACAGGTGAAGACTACATAGCCTTCACCTGGTTATATACATTTTCAGCTGTAAAGCCGAGTTTCTCGTCAAGCACCTTGTATGGAGCCGAGAAGCCGAAGCTCTCAAGACCGAAAACCTTTCCGTTTGCCCCTACAAGTCCCTGAAGGTTTACAGGAAGGCCTGCAGTGAGACCAAAGATCTTGGCACCATTTGGAAGCACACTCTCCTGATACTCCTTAGGCTGAGTGCGGAAGAGTCCCTCAGAAGGAGCACTCACGATGCGTACCTTCATGCCATCCTCGCGAAGAAGCTTGGCTCCTGCGTTGAGTGTAGACACCTCAGAACCTGAAGCCACGAGGATCACGTCAGGATTCTCGTCCGATCCGCCCACGATGTATGCACCCTTCTGGGCCTGAGCATAATCTGTTCCCTCAGGAAGCATCTCGATGTTCTGGCGTGAGAAAATCAGGGCAGTTGGAGTATCTGTGTTCTCCATTGCCATCTTCCAGCAAACTGTAGTCTCTTCAACATCTGCAGGACGAAGCACGAGCACTGAGTTCTTTCCACTGTGGTTCTTGAGCTTCTCCATCAGGCGGATCTGTGCCTCCTGCTCTACCGGCTCGTGAGTAGGGCCATCCTCTCCTACGCGGAACGCGTCATGAGACCAGATAAACTTCACAGGAAGTTCCATAAGGGCAGCCATACGCACAGCTGGCTTCATATAATCCGAGAACACGAAGAATGTACCGCAACCGGCGATCACACCACCGTGAAGAGTCATACCGATACATACGCAAGCCATTGTCAGCTCCGCGACTCCTGCCTGGAAGAAGCCGCCGGTGAAATCACCCTTAGCCAATGCGTGAGTCTTCTTGAGGAAGCCGTCTGTCTTGTCTGAGTTTGAAAGGTCAGCCGAAGCTACGATCATATTAGGAACCTGCTGAGCAAGTGCGCTGAGAACGTTTGCAGATGCATTTCTTGTCGCATCACCAGCCTTCTGCTGGATACCGGACCAATCAACTTCTGGAGCAGCACCGCTGAACCACTCTGCCTGCTGAGCTGCCATCTGCGGATTTGCAGCAGCCCATGCTGCCTCCTGTGCATGACGCTCGGCAACGATCGCCTTAAGCTCAGCCTCACGCTTTGCGTAGAGCTCCTTCACCTGATCACAGATTACGAAAGGCTCGTCTGGATTTCCACCAAGGTTGATGATGGTATTTCTATATGCATCTCCTCCAAGAGGTGCACCGTGAGTCTTGCAGTTGCGCTCGTATGAAGAGTTGTCTGCCTGTCTTGCGCCCTTACCCATCACGCACTTTCCGATGATCAGGGTCGGACGGTCTGCGACAGCCTTAGCCTCGTCAAGGGCCTTGCGGATCTGCGCACAATCGTTTCCGTCAATTGTGATCACATGCCATCCCCAAGCCTTATATTTCATCTCGGTATCCTCTGTGCAGACATCCGCACACTCTGTAGAAAGCTGGATGTCATTCGAGTCATAGAACATGACAAGGTTATCAAGACCAAGAGTACCTGCCACGCGGCCTGCACCCTGAGAAATCTCCTCCTGGATACCGCCGTCTGAAATGTATGCATAGATAGTCTCCTTTGCGAACGTCGGATTTCCTGTGCGGGCTGCAAGGAATTTAGCCGCAATGGCAGCTCCAACAGCAAACACATGGCCCTGTCCAAGAGGACCGGAAGTATTTTCAATACCTCTTTCGACATCAAGTTCCGGATGTCCGGGAGTAGGTGACCCCCACTGACGGAACTGCATCAGTTCATCGATAGTGAACTTGCCTGTGAGAGCAAGCTGAGAATAGAGCATCGGTGACATGTGACCCGGATCGAGGAAGAAGCGGTCACGTCCCTCCCACTTAGGATTTTCAGGATCATACTGAAGATACTCAGAATAGAGGACATTGATGAAGTCCGCTCCACCCATCGCTCCGCCAGGATGTCCTGACTTTGCCTTTTCAACCATAGATGCCGCAAGGATACGGATATTATCCGCTGCGAGATTCATTACTTTGATGTCGTTCATGATATGTAGTATTTAATATAATTTCGATAAATCTTGCGAATTTAATCATTTTCACCGTTATCCGCAACACCTTCAACACGTAGAATTATCCGGAATTATTTTATATCTTTGTAGGAATCTTGAACTTATATATGAAAAGAATTCTGACAGCCCTGATCTTCACGACAATGACGCTCCAGGCATTGGCTTCGGTGCGTCTGCCTTCAGTACTTGGCAACGGGATGGTCATTCAAAGGAACGAGCCCATCAAGATCTGGGGATGGGCTGATGCCCAAGAGAATTTCGAGATAGCCTGGAACGGCCGCACACACGCTGTAACTGCTGGGCCAGACGGCACATGGGAGATCACCCTCCCTGCCATGCCTGCAGGTGGTCCACACAAGATGCAGGTTGGCTACATTCAGCTGTGCGACATACTCATCGGTGATGTATTCCTCTGCTCAGGACAGTCAAACATGGAGCTTCCGATAAGACGCGTAACTGACATGTTTGCTCAGGAGATCGCATCATACGAAAACCCCAACATCAGACATTACGCTGTCCCTCAGACATTTGACTTCAACAGCCCCCAGGATGATACTCCAAAAGCCAGCTGGAAGCCATGCACTCAGGAAAACGTAATGAACTTCTCAGCACTGGCATATTTCTTCGCCAAGGAATTATATTCACAGACAGGCGTGCCTGTAGGCCTTGTCAACGCTAGCTGGGGCGGCACGCCGGTCCAGGCCTGGATGAGCGAAGAAGCCCTGGCACCGTTCCCTGAATACATCAACGAGAAACGCATATATGAAGATGAGGGCTACCGCCAGAGAATCAAGCAGCTGGAAGGAGAGAACTTCTACCGCTGGAACACAGTTCTGGACAGTGGCGACCCAGGCCTCAACGGGCCGGTCAAATGGTATTCATCCCAACTGGATGACAGCGGCTGGACAGAGGTCGAGATGTTCTCGAAAACCTGGGGCAACGATGGCCTCAACCCTGTCGGAGGCTCGCATTGGCTCAGAAAAGACATTGAGGTTCCTGCAGAAATGGCCGGCAAGGAAGCAGTCATTAGAATGGGATGCATCGTGGACGCCGATTCGGTCTATGTAAACGGTCACTTTGTCGGAAACACGACATATCAATATCCTCCGAGAATTTATAAGATTCCTGCAGGAGTTCTTAAAGAAGGTCAGAACAATGTGACCGTAAGGGTGATAAGCAACGGAGGCCAGCCTTCATTCGTGCCTGAAAAGCCGTATAAAACAATATGTAACGGCTGCGAGATCCCGTTAGAAGGCACATGGAAATACAGACAAGGCGCTCCAATGCCCCCTGCTCCGTCGATGATGTTCTTCTACTACAAGCCGGTCTGTCTGTATAATGCAATGATCTATCCGCTGAGAAATCTCAGATTCAGCGGAGCACTTTGGTATCAAGGCGAGTCAAACGTCGAGAGAAGGAATGAATACACATCGCTTCTCTGCGGAATGGTTCAGAACTGGAGGGATACTTTCAATGACGCGAGCCTTCCCTTCTATATCGTAGAGCTGGCTGAATTCCTTCACGAGAGCGATATCCAGGGAAGAAAAGCATGGGATGAGATGAGATCGGAGCAGGCCAAGGCTGCAGAAGAGAGCGGCAATGCTGTCCTTATTAAGAACAAAGACCTGGGCGAATGGAATGACATCCACCCTCTTGATAAGAAGACTCTCGGACAGAGAATCGCACGGGAAGTACTGAAAAGAATCAAAAACTAAAAACCAATAATTATGTCACTAAACACCAACGAAGCAAAAGGATTCTACAAACTGTCCTGGCTTCAGAGAATCGGTTTTGGAGCCGGAGACCTTGCCCAGAACCTCATTTATCAGACAGTCAGCATGTATCTGCTGTTCTTCTACACAGATATTTACGGACTCAGCCCGGCTGATGCGGCATTGATGTTCCTAATTGTACGCATTGTAGATGTCGTATGGGATCCATTAGTGGGAGCATTTGTTGACAAGCATAACCCTAAATTAGGAAAATACCGCTCATATCTTGTTCTTGGAGGTATTCCTCTGACAGGGTTGGCAATCCTTTGTTTCTGGAATGGATTTGCACCTTCAGTAATTTATGCATACGTCACATATGTAGGTATGTCAATGCTATACACATTGATCAACGTGCCTTACGGAGCGCTGAACTCATCACTTACCAGAGATACTGATGAGATAACAGTCCTCACATCCACAAGAATGTTCATGGCAAATGTCGGAGGACTCGCCGTATCAGCCGGCATCCCTATCCTTGTTGCCATCCTTGCCAATGGAGGAGTCGCACAAGAAACAATCGAGACTGCCCTCTTCATGGGATTAGGATCCCTTCCAGCATTCATCTTCATGCCGTTCGTTCCTGCTATCAAGAAAAAGGTAGGCAAGAAGAACATGTTCTACATATTCCTTTCTGTAGCAATCGTAGGTATGGCAATGCTGTACATAATCAGCAGAATGGGCGCAGTCCAGGATAACATAATTCTCGTTTATATCGCACAGTTCATCAAATCTACAGGTGTGATTGTCGCTACAGGATATATGTGGGCATTGATTCCTGAGGTAATTTCATACGGAGAGCACACATCAGGACGACGCATTTCCGGAATCGTCAACGCATTGACTGGAATCTTCTTCAAGGCCGGCATGGCTTTAGGAGGCGTGATTCCTGGTCTTGTCCTCGCATGGACTCATTATCAGAAGCCAGCCGAGGAGGCCAGCAACCTTCCGACATCTCCAGATGCCTGGTTCAACGCAATGCTGATATTTGCATTGGTCGGACTCGGACTTCTCATATTCTGTTTCAGCCAGACCAAGGAACGTGTAGTCATGGATGAAAAGGACACCAAGGATGTAAAGGTCAGCGACCTCTGGACTGAATTCCTTCGCAACCGTCCTTTGAGAATTGTCGCACTGTTCTTCATCACAGCCTTTGCCATGATGTCTGTGGGCAATGCTGCAGGAGCTTATTTCATGAACGGTCTCGAGCTGCAGGCACCACTGGCACAAGAAGGCATCCGTTGGCTGGTTTGCGTTATCCCGGCAATCCTTCTTATTGTGGCCATGTGGATCATCTCGAAGTACGAACTCGAGGATGATGTAATCGACAAGATCAACAGAGAAATTGAAGAAAGAGCTAAAAACTAAATGACCATGAAAAATCTGATCATCAGTGCGGCTGTTGTCCTTGCCGCAGCCGGATGCTCTTCAAAGGCAGAAGAGCCCAAAGGAATAAAAGATGCCTTTGAAGGCAAATTCTATATCGGAGCAGCTCTCAACGAAGCTGAAATCAGAGGCATCGACACTACTGGTGTCGAACTGATCAAGACACACTTCAACTCGATCGTTGCAGAGAACTGCATGAAGAACGAGGAGATACACCCTGCCGAGGATGTATGGAACTTCGAGCTTGCGGACAAGTTTGTAGAGTTTGGAGAGGCAAACGATATGTTCATCATCGGACACTGCCTTGTATGGCACTCACAGCTTGCAAAGTGGTTCGCATACGACGAAAACGGAGAATATGTGACCCCTGAGGTGCTCAAGCAGCGCATGAAGGATCATATCACAACCATCATGACACGCTACAAGGGACGCATCCACGGCTATGATGTCGTGAATGAAGCCATCATTGAAGACGGTTCATACAGAATAAGTCCTTTCTACGAGATTCTCGGTGAGGAGTTCATCCCTTGGGCATTTGAGTGCGCCCATGCCGCTGACCCGGACGCAGAACTTTACCTGAACGACTACGGAATGAATGTTCCAGGACGCCGCGACGCATACGTGAAGCTCATCAATCAGCTTAAGGAAAGAGGTCTTCGCATCGACGCTATCGGAATGCAGGGACACATGGGCATGGACTACCCTACTGTCGAGGAGTTCGAGACAAGCCTTCTCGCATTTGCAGGCACTGGAGTAAACGTGATGATCACTGAGTGGGACATGTCAGCTCTTCCAACCGTAAACATGGGAGCCAATGTTGCTGATGTTGAAGAGTACAAGGCTTCACTCAATCCATACGCAGACGGCCTTCCTGAAGACGTGGCAAAAGTCTGGAACGAGAGGATGAAGAGTTTCATGGACCTCTTCCTCAAGCACTCCGACAAGATCACAAGAGTCACAGCGTGGGGCGTGAGCGACGAGGACTCATGGAAGAACGGATGGCCGATCCCGGGACGCACAGACTACTGTCTCCTTATCGACCGCAATCATGAAGTAAAACCATTCCTTAACGAATATATCAAATAACCACAAATATGAAGACACCAAAACGATATCTGGTCCCTGGTGACTATATGGCAGACCCTTCTGTTCACGTATGGGACGGCAAACTTTACATCTACCCTTCACACGACTGGGAATCAGGCATTGAAGAGAACGACAACGGCGATCACTTCAACATGAAGGACTATCATGTGTTCAGCCTCAACGGCAATGACCCTATGACATCAGAAGTCGTGGACCACGGAAAGGTCCTGGACACTGACGACATCCCATGGGCAGGACGCCAGCTCTGGGACTGTGAGGTTGCAAGAAAGGACGGAAAATACTACATGTACTTCCCTCTTAAGGACAGAAACGACATCTTCCGTCTCGGCGTAGCGATAAGCGACTCTCCTACAGGTCCATTCATTCCTCAGCCAGACCCGATCAAAGGCAGTTACAGCATCGACCCTGCGATCCTTGAGGAGGATGGTAAATATTATATGTACTTCGGCGGCCTCTGGGGCGGACAGCTTCAGAGATACAAGGACAACAAGGCTCTTGAGAACGCCTACCTTCCGGAAGGAAAGGAGCCTGCGCTTCCTGCACGCGTGGTGCGTCTGAGCGAAGACATGCTCGGTTTCGCTGAAGAGCCAAAGCCGGTTGTAGTGGTTGATGAGGAAGGAAAGCCTCTCACAGCAGACAACCCTTACCGTTTCTTCGAGGCATCATGGATGCATAAATACAACGGAAAATACTACTTCACTTACTCAACAGGTGACACCCACCACCTCTGCTATGCAATCGGAGACAACCCATACGGTCCGTTTACATATAAAGGTGTAATCTTGACTCCTGTAGTAGGCTGGACAACTCACCACTCAATCGTTGAGTTCGGCGGAAAATGGTGGCTCTTCCACCACGACAGCGTGCCTTCAGGAGGAAGGACATGGCTCAGAAGCCTCAAGGTATGTGAGCTTAAATACAACGAAGACGGAACAATCCAGACAATCGAAGGACTTGATGAATAAAATCATTAGCATGGCAATCGCTTCGGCGATTGCCATTTCAAGTTGTACATCTGCAGTAAAGACAGATGAGAAGCCCCTGCTGTGGCTGTCATCCGGAGAGCCGGCAGTGGAGGCTGAAATCATTGTGGACTCGACTCTTGACATCCACCCTGACGGCTTCATGATAAGGGACACCCCGCAGGGAAGGCACGTCATGGCCAGGACTGAAACGGGAGCGCTCTATGGCAGGTACGCCCTGGACAGACTGGAAAGGACAGGCCAGGCAGAGGGAGAACTTGACATAATGGAAGAGCCTTCATTCGATCGCCGTATCCTCAACCATTGGGACAATCTCGACAATACGGTGGAAAGAGGCTATGCAGGGCATTCCATCTGGCATTGGGGCGAGCCGGTACCGGAAGAGAGGATCAGGCAATATGCCCAACTCAATGCATCCATAGGCATAAACGGAACCGTTCTGAACAATGTGAACGCTACTCCTGAGATGCTGCGACGAGACTATCTCGAGCGCACGGCAGCAATCGCAGACATCATGCGTCCATACGGAATACATGTCTACCTTGCAGTAAACTTCTCTTCCCCTGCTGCACTTGGAGGTCTGGAGACATCCGATCCAATGGACCAGCAGGTAAGGCAGTGGTGGACAGACAAGGTTGCAGAGATCTACAGTCTGATTCCAGACTTCGGAGGATTCCTGGTCAAGGCCAACTCAGAAGGCCTGCCCGGTCCTCAGGACTTCGGTCGTACGCATGCGGACGGAGCAAACATGCTGGCAGATGCACTTAAGCCACATGACGGAATCGTTATGTGGAGGGCCTTTGTCTATTCACCTCAAGGCCAGGACAGAGCATCACAGGCATGCGATGAGTTTGCTCCGCTGGACGGACAGTTCAGAGACAACGTCCTGATCCAGATCAAGAACGGACCTGTGGATTTCCAGCCGCGCGAGCCTTTCAGCCCTTTGTTCGGCCGGATGTCTAAAACGGCGATGATGGTGGAATTCCAGATAACACAGGAATATCTTGGATTCTCCAATCATCTTGTATATCTGCCGCCCCTGTTCAAGGAATGCCTCGACAGCGACACATACAGCAAGGGTGAAGGCTCCACTGTTGCAGCAATCACCACCGGACAGGTCTATCCTGAAGCATACAATACAACTGCTGTTGCCGGAGTTGCCAACATAGGCAGAGATGAAAACTGGTGTGGTCATGATTTCGCCCAGTCATCATGGTACGGATTCGGTCGTCTGGCATGGGACACCAGCCTGACAAGCGAACAGATTGCACGCGAGTGGCTGCAGCAGACATTCTGCAGCGCTAACGAGTTCGTAGATCCCGTATTGGAGATGATGATGACATCGCGCGAGGCTGCAGTAGACTATATGATGCCGCTCGGACTTCACCACATATTCGCATGGGACCACCACTACGGACCGGAACCGTGGTGCGAAATCGAGGGGGCGAGACCTGACTGGCTGCCGAAGTACTATCATAAGGCAGATGCATACGGAGTCGGATTTGACAGAACCCTCTCCGGCAGCGGCAATGTCGGACAATATAATGAGCCTCTGGCATCGAGATACGACAATTTAGATGCATGTCCTGAAAATCTGCTTTTATGGTTCCATCATGTTCCTTGGACGCATGTAATGCAGAACGGACGCACACTCTGGGACGAGATGTGCCATAGATATGATGCCGGTATCAGAAAAGTACGCGAATACCAGGCTATATGGAGCGGCGTGAAGCCATATATCGATGACAAAAGATGGGAGGCGGTCAACGCCAAGCTAAAAATCCAGGAAAGCGACGCAAGATGGTGGCGCGACGCATGTATCCAATATTTCGGAGAGTTCTCAGGCATGCCTGTACCAAAAGAAATCGAGCAGCCGGAAAGGCCGCTCGAAGAGCTCAAGAAGATCAAGCTTGACATGAAGCATCATAACTAGAGATCATAATTCGAATTCTTCATGGATTCGTCTAAGTTTCATTGCAATCATGCAGAAAAGGCCTCCGAAAACTATCAGGCCGACACCTGCAAGCACAATGACCGTTGCCACCCCTGCGCCGAATGGATTGATGAGAACCAGTACTGAAAGTACGAGCAGCAGGACACCGCCAAATATGGTTGTCTTGCCGCCTTCCAATCTGAAATTCTCCATATCACCACCAAAAGCAATGATCATAAAGCTATGATACATCATCCATATTCCGAGCATTATCGGAAGCAGGATGAGGGTGACATTTGGATAGATACACAGAAAGATTCCGATAAGAAGGTCCAGGACACCACCAACCAGAATGTAGCCTTTGGCGGCAAGATAATTAGAACTCGACGAGGCGATGATCAACTGAGATGCTCCGACAAACAGGATGAGTACTCCGGACAAGATGCTGATGACCGCATAGCTCTTAAGAGGGAAGATAAAGACTGCAATGCCAGCCAAAATGCATAGCAGGCCTGCGATTGCCATCAGCCACCAGTGCTTGACAACACGGCTCGCTCTTCTGACAAGGTATTCAAAATGATTTTTCATAACTCTTAAAATTTAATTCAAGAGCCGGGATTCCAAGTATCATGCTAAAACATTATCCTGGAACGATAAAAGGCGGCCCACAGGACCGCCTTTTATTGTATATCAGAATGTCTGATTACGCGTTGAGAGTATAATACTCGCACTCCTTGCCGCAACGAGTCTCTACTACTACATTGAGCTTGCCCTCGCGAGCGAGCCAACCGAGAGCTGTGTAGAACTCTGCTGATGCAAGACCTGTCTCCTTCTTAAGCTTAGTCTCAGTCATCTTGCCGTTTGTATTAAGCGCGTTCCATACGAGACCAGCGTTGTTTCCGATGTTGTTGATTTCCATAGTAATTTGTTTTCGTTTAAATTTACACTTAGACAGCATGCTGTCTTTACTAACTAACTGTTTTGCAGGCGCAAAGATATATATTTTTTTCTAAATATAAAATTTAGTATATTTGCTAGGTTAGACAGATTTAAAATACGGCTATAATCATGAAAAAAATCATCATCGCTGCAATGAGCGCAATAATGCTCCTAAGCAGCATTTCTGCATTCGGATGGGGTCAGAAGGGACACGATGTAGTGGCAGCCATAGCTGAGCAGCACCTCACAAAGAAGGCGAAGAAGGCTATTACTGAAATCCTGGACGGCAAATCTATCGTATATTACTCGTCATGGATGGACAACATTCAGAATTCTCCTTATTGGGAAAACGGCTACAACAAGACAAAGACATGGCACTATGCCAATGTCGACAAAGGAGAGACATACCAGAGCATGGTAAAGAATGAGGACGGCGATGTCATCACAGGCCTTGAATTCCTTACAAAGGAACTGACCGAGAACTATGACAACCTCACAGACAGCACAAGAGCTGACTATGTAAAGATGATCGTACACATGGTCGGTGACATGCACTGCCCTATGCACGCAGGAAGGCTCTCAGACAGAGGAGGAAACGGAACTAAGGTAAAATGGTTCGGACAGAACACCAACCTGCACTCCATCTGGGACAGCAAGATCATCGAATCTGCCAGAAAGTGGGGCTACAAAGAGTGGGTTGAGCAGCTGGACAGAACCGACAGGAAGTTCAAGAAAAACGTGATGCGCGGAACCTATGAGGAGTGGTTCAAGGAAACCGTCGAGGGAGCTGCATCAATCTACGAGTATGTAGAGGATATGGGAAAGGAAAACCCGAACCTGTCATATCAGTTCGTATATGACTTTTCCGATCTTCTTGAAGACAGACTGGTAGTAGGAGGTTATCGTCTGGCCTACGTGCTGAACATGATTTTCGGCTAGGCTTTTTCGCCACCCTCCAGGGACATATTGACATTGAGCTTGCGGAGCGTTTCCAGGAACATCCGCAGCTCATTTTCGTTTATATCCTCCAGCATCTGATCAAGGATGGAGATTCCCTTCTGCTTGGCTCCCGGCTTGAGCTGATTTGCTTTTTCTGTAAGGACCAGGGTATTGGATCTACGGTCCTGCTTATTCTGCCTGCGTACAACAAACCCTTTGCGCTCTATGGCGTCAACCAGCTTGGTGACAGAATTCTTGTCCTTATGCATCAGGTCGGCAAGCTGCTGCTGAGACATCTCACCGTGGTTCCATAGAAGATCTATGAGCATGAACTGCTCAGGGGTCAACGGAACCCCCATTTGTTTTAACTTGGAAGCGAGGAACTGCTTCAGCTTGCAACCAGTAAGATTGAGCTCAACGGCGATCTCTTTAGATAGTAGCATACGGATACTGTATTAAGCGCATACAAATATATGGAATTTATTCATAGTACGCAACGTCTCAGGCGGGCCGCGTCCTTTTCCCTGAGAACCCCGGCAGAGCACAGGTCGTCTATAGTCCAGAGTTCCTTGGGATTGTTATCCCTATAAAGAATTATCGCCCGGGCCGTTTCCATATCACCGATATACGGGTGTCTTTTAAGGGAATCAGCAGGAAGTTCCCACATAGGAAACCTGTACGGATTTCTCACTTCTATAAGATCACTCAGCCCATCGTATTTTTCCCGGTCAAAGTTGTAGATATCAAGCAGCTGCTCCTTGAAGGAGTATCCATGCAGTTCACTTCTGTATTCTATTATCTTACGCGCATACCACTCCCCTATGCCCGGCAATGCATCCAGTTCTTCGACTCCGGCATCATTCAGGTCGACCAATGGTATATCTATATATTTCTCCAGGCGGAGGTATACACTGTCTGCAACAACGTACGATCTGGCAAAATCCTCCTTCCTACGGAACACCCCTCCCTTCTTTCGGTAATTATCAATTGACTCTGCCTGTTTCGGACTGAAACCCAGGCGGCACAAGTCTTCGACAGACACCGTATTGGGATCAAACCGGAAAGATTCGACACGACGATAAGGAGTGTTTTTTCTGACAGCCTGAGCTCTGGGAGCATGACGGGAACTCTTCTGCACGACGACTGTCTCCTTCACCTCCTGAACCTCTTTATAAACGAATACCGTATCGGGCGTATCACGGTTGGCTGCGATTTTCGTCACAGCCGCCCTATGGATAAAAAGCGCCGTCTGATAACCGACCAGTAAAAATACAAGAGCTAGCACTCCAATAATGAAGGACTCCGACAGTCCTGACTTCTTGTCTTCTTTTGATTTCATAAAAAAACGGGCATCTGAAATTTCAGACACCCGTTACAATCACTCTCCTTATACAAAGATACACATCGAAGGTAAAAGTTCACACAATTTCTGTCCTCGACGTGCAGATTTTTCTTTTTCTTTAAATTATTTCTTTTTTTTAAACAAAATCAGTCCTCATCGGCCTTGTGGTACGACTTCTTCTCCTTCTTCTTTTCAGGGGCGCCGGCCACTATGATTACTATTTCGCCCTTTGGTTCGTGTTCCTTATACCATGCAGCAACGTCTGTCAGCGTACCTCTCTTGTGTTCCTCGAACTTCTTTGATATCTCGCGGGCGACTGAACACTCCCTGTCACCTCCAAAGAACTCCGCAAACTGTTCCAATGTCTTGACAAGCCTGTATGGGGATTCATAGAATATCAGTGTTCTCGTTTCTGACGCAAGTTCTGTCAAGCGTGTCTGACGTCCCTTCTTCTGAGGAAGGAATCCTTCAAAGCAGAACCTGTCACATGGATAGCCGGAAGACACTAGAGCAGGAACAAATGCCGTTGCACCAGGAAGAGTCTGCACCTCGATTCCCTCCTGCGCACAGGTTCTTACCAGCAGAAAACCAGGGTCGGAAATTCCAGGAGTGCCGGCATCGCTGATCAAAGCCACATTAAGGCCCGCCAGAATACGCTCCTTGATCATAGACGCTGTCTTGTGCTCATTGAATTTATGATGGGACTCAAGCCGTCCTTTGATATCATAATGCTTGAGCAGTACAGAGCTCGTGCGTGTATCCTCAGCCAGAATGAGATCAGCCTCCTTCAGAACCTTAATGGCTCTGAACGTCATGTCTTCAAGATTTCCGACAGGAGTAGGGACTATGTATAGAATTCCAGCCATCCTTATGCCTGAACCTTACGGCGTACAGCCATCATGAAACGATATACGACCTGAGATGACATATCCCAGTTGAAGTTTGTCGTAATGAATGCCACAACATCATCCAGTGAAGTCATTGCATTGATCTTCGCTCTTGCCTGCTGGAACTTTACAGGATCCTCATCGAAGAGTACATTGATGAACTGCACTCTATCGTTCAGGGAAATGGCACTGAGCAGGTCTCTTACAGGAGAACCGGCCATATCCGTGCGCCATGCCTCCTTGTTGGTCATCACGTCAATGACCGCCTTCTTCACCTTAGGAGAGTCCTGAGCCGCCTCGAAGATAGGCTTAGGCTCCGCAAACAACGGAAGGTCGTCATCGTCATCCTCTTCAGATGTTTCAGGTTCCTCCTCGACAGTCACAGGCTCTTCCTCCGGAACTGTCGGTTCAACAGCAGGTTCTTCAACGGCTTCTTCTACAACCGGCTCCACGACTGGCTCTTCGACAACCGGCTCCTCAATAACTGTTTCAACCACTGGAACTTCGACCGGAACTTCGACAGGAGCTTCGACCGGTGCCTCTACAAACGGAAGGTCATCCTCATCCAGAACCTCTACAGGCTGTTCAGCTATCTCAATATCATCAATTTCCAGATCTATCGGCATCGCTGCCACATCCTCAGGATCGACAACCTGCTGGAGCTCCGCCATCTTCGCATCGAGCTTTTCAAGCTGGATTCTGATGGTAGCCATCATAGTCTTTATCTCAGACAAAATTTGCTGCTCTCTATTTTCCATAAGGCAATAAATTTCTATATTTGCGTTCTCAATCTACAAAAGTAAGGAAATGTTTTTAGAAAGTGCAAAAAAAGCGGGTTCAATTGAAGT
>JAZOPY010000066.1:0-2560 GCA_045655825.1 Candidatus Cryptobacteroides sp.
GCAATGGAGGCTTCTCTTGCTGAGGTGATCGACTCTAAGGTTCTTCCTATGAAGAGGACTGCAGAGCAGGGACGCGTTACTCAGGCTACCGCAATGATGCTTTATGCGGAGATCGTGATGTATCAGAACGACCAGGCGAAGATGCAGAAGGCCCTCGACTATATGGAGGAGATCATTACAAGTGGTGAGTATGCTCTCGTATCATCGGCAGACCTCGCAAACATGTGGGAGCCTGCAGGTGAGTGGAGCTCGGAGACAATCTTCGACATCAACTACTTCAGCCAGGGTGCATACCGCTCATGGGGTGCTCCTCTTAACGCCGGCGGTACAGTTCTTCCTACCCTCATGGGTCTGAACAGTATGTCAGGCAGCGCCAAGTATGGAAACGAGGGTTGGGGATTCTTCCCGCTTACTCCAATGGCTGCCAAGGCATTCGAGGAAGGCGACCTCAGAAAGGCTGTTACAGTTTATGAGACTGCTTCTGAGCCAGGCATGACTTTCACAGCACGTTACCAGGAGTGCGGATATCACCTTGCGAAGTATCTCCCTCGTCTTGACGGTAATGCAGGTCAGATCGCTGACGCTACATTGAACTATGGTACAAACATTCGTCTTTACCGCTATGCCGAGACTCTCCTCAACGCTGCTGAGCTCATCGCTGTTCACGGCTGTTCAGGAAAGGGTTCCGCTGATGCATACCTCAATGAGGTGCGCGCACGCGCAGGCCTTGGTAACGCAGGTGCAAGCCTTGAGTCTATCCTCCACGAGCGTCACGTAGAGCTCATGGGTGAAGGAAAGCGCTACTGGGATCTCGTTCGTCTTGGTCAGGCAACTTCAGTTCTGACTCCAGCTAATGACGAAGGCGGCTTCCGTACAAAGGCTTGGACTGAGAACAAGAAGTATCTGCCGTTCCCTCAGTCAGAGATGGACGCTACTGCAAGTACTCAGTACCCTCTTACTCAGAACAACTACTAATCGTTAATTTCGACAGATTATGAAGATATTTAAATATATGGCGTTGGCACTGGCGGCTGTCGTGACCATGGGCTGTGCAAAGGAATACATGGAGATCGATCCAAACAAGGTTCCTTCTGCTTCTGAGCTCGATGTCAAGATCGAGGTTGACCAGGCTACCAACTATGTTACATTCTCTGTAGAAAATCAGGGAGTGGTGCCAATGTGGCTTTTCGGCGAGGAAAAGATCGACGGAAAGGCTAACAAGAAATATGCTTATACCGGAAACGGTCTCCAGCTTCGTCTTCGTGACGCCGGAACTCACTCAGTTGAGGTGAAGGCATACAACGCTCACGGCGTTTCTGTAGGTTCGAAGGTTGTCGAGTTCACTCTCGAGAACACATATCGTGATCCTTTCGATCCGTCACCATACTTCAAGGTGATCAAGGGCGAGTGGCAGTGGAACAATGAGGCTGCAGGCCACTTCGGTTGCGGTCCTTCAACTGATTCTCCATTCGAGTGGTGGAAAGCCGGTGCAAACGAGAAGGCTGACTGGAGCCTTTACAACGACCGCATGACATTTACTGAGGACGGCAAGTACAGCTTCAACCCAGGCGAGGACGGCAAGGTATACGTAAATACAGGTTTCACTGAACTCGGAACATCTCCTGACGGTAACGACTTCATGGTTGACATCGCTGCGTATGAGACTACTTATACATTCGAGAACAACTGGAATGATGCCGGTATCGAGGAAATCTGGCTCGTGCTTCCTGCAAAGACCAACCTTTCATATATTCCTAACCAGACAGTTTACGATGAGCCTCGCTTCCTCGTGATGGATTCAAAGCCGTCAGCAATGAGAAAGGAGCTCAAGCTTGCTGCTCAGAATGCTCCTAACGGCGAGGGCTTCATCTCATGGTACTACAACTTCATCCCTGCAGTCAAGGTCGCTACTCCTGAGGAACTCCTCGCTGGTACTGACGGCAACGGTAAGGTTTGGGTTATGGATTCATCGGCTAAGGGACACCTTGCATGCGGTCCTGCAGCTGACAACCCTACAGAGTGGTGGTCAGCAAACGCTGATGAGAAGGCCGGTACAGGTCTTTATGATGATGAGATTACATTCTATCCGGACGGCAAGTATGTATACAACCCTGGTCCAGACGGAAAGGTATATGTAAACTGGGGCGTGACAGCTATCGGACCTAACGATGGTGTGGAGGTTGATAATGATGTGGAGTGGCCACTTACTGAGGCAACATATGATTTTGACGGTGAGACAATCACTCTCCCTTCTGAGACTCCAATGGTTTACGTGCCTTCAGATGCAATGTGGACAGCACCTACATTCAAGGTAGTTGAACTCACTGAGACTGCTCTCAAGGTCGTTATCATGAACGAGGGATGCTACTGGCAGATGATCTTCCGTGCGCGTGATGCACAGGCGGCTCCAGAGCCAGAAAAGCCAGTTGTTGCTCCGTTCGATCCTGCAGCTGCAACCAACATGTGGAACAACGCTGCAATTACAGTTACATATTGGTTCGCTAACTCAGCATGGGGTCAGATCGCAGATCCTGAGGCTACTCTCGGCAACAACGAATAC
>JAZOPY010000067.1:0-41794 GCA_045655825.1 Candidatus Cryptobacteroides sp.
TGAAGAGGGGATGATGTTCTCGAGGATACCGCGACCACCGCGCCAGTCCTTCTTAGAGGGACCGTCTACAGTCTTCTGAGTAGCTGTAGCAGCGTGTACAGTAGTCATCAAGCCCTTAACGATACCGAACTTGTCGTTCAACACCTTAGCGATAGGAGCCAAGCAGTTGGTTGTGCAAGATGCGTTAGAGATGATGTCCTGACCAGCGTATGTCTCGTGGTTAACACCGTATACGAACATTGGAGTAGCGTCCTTTGAAGGTGCAGACATGATAACCTTCTTTGCACCAGCCTGGATGTGCTTGCGAGCCTTCTCATCCTCAAGGAAGAGACCAGTTGACTCAACAACTACATCAGCGCCAACCTCGTCCCACTTGAGGTTAGCTGGATCCATCTCTGCAGTAAGGCGGATCTTGTTACCGTTTACGATAAGAGCACCCTCTTCAACAGCAACCTCACCCTTGAACTGACCGTGAACTGAGTCATACTTAAGCATGTAAGCAAGATACTCTGGCTCGAGGAGGTCGTTGATACCTACTACCTGAATGTCGTTTGAGAAATTCTCAACAGCTGCACGGAAAACCATGCGGCCGATACGGCCGAAACCGTTAATACCAATTTTAATCATCGTTTCTAAATGTTTATAAAAGTTGTACTTAGATTTCTTTTATGCTTCTGTAGAGCACACCTCTACAAAATCGGCTGCAAATTTAGAAAAATTTATGAATATATTACCTATCTTTGTCAGAAATTTAATGGAATAATATGCGCATTCTGATCACCAATGATGACGGCTACCAGGCAAAGGGCCTGAAGGTGCTTGTCGAGATAATGAAACAGTTCGGAGAAGTCACTGTAATAGCACCTAAAAAACACCAGTCAGGCATGTCCATGGCCGTTTCTCTTGGCTTCAAGCAGATCGCCCACAAGGATATGGGAGACGGCTGGCATTATGTAGACGCGACCCCTGCGAGCTGTGTGAAATTCGGTCTGAACACAATGTTCCTTGACAACTATCCTGACGTTGTCGTTTCCGGCATCAATCATGGTTCAAACGCTTCGACAGCATCATGCTACTCCGGTACTCTCGGCGCTGCAATGGAGGGAGCATTGAACGGCATCCCGGCAATCGGAGTATCGCTTGACACTCTTCATCCGGACGCTGATTTCAGTGTCGTTGCCCAGCACTTCGGTGCGATTTTCAAAACACTCATGCAGAACTGGCCTGCCAAGCATGGCGTATATTATAATGTAAACTTCCCGAACATCCCTTCTGATCAGATCAAGGGCGTACGCGTCGGAGTACAGGGAATGGGCCGCTGGGTGCGTGAGTTCAAGGAGTGGGATGTGCAGCATTACGCAAAATACGGTCTTACTCCTGAAATGCTCGGCCAGAGTTCAAATCCGGTACTCGAAGAAGGCGAAGACCTCTACATGATGGTCGGAGACTTTGAAGACGACCCTCGCAATGCTGAAAATGCAGACCACCGCCTCGTTGCAGACGGCTACATATCTGTCGTAGCCCACAACATCGACTGCACCGACTACACCGAAACTGAACGCCTAGGCAAACTGATAAAATAACACGTCATTGCGAGGAGCGTCAGCGACGTGGCAATCCTTAAACTGAACATTCATGAAATATTACCTTATAGCAGGCGAAGCATCAGGCGACCTGCACGGTTCAAACCTGATGAAAGGCATATACGCAGAAGACCCCCAAGCCGACATCCGCTTCTGGGGCGGCGACTTAATGTTGTCTGTGTGGGAGGAATGTCAAAACCGTGCTACCCCCCTGGCCGCAGGGGGAAGAAGCGACGGAGTCGCGGAAGGGGTTGTTTTGACACCCCTCCCACACAGACAACATCCAGCATTAGTCCGCCACTACAAGGAAGGAGCGGTGATGGGATTTGTCGAGGTGCTGGCCAAGGCCGGAAAACTGATGAAGAACGTGAAGTTCTGCAAGGAAGACATCAAGGCTTGGAATCCTGACGTCGTGATCCTCATTGACTACCCTGGCTTCAACTTCAAGATTGCGGAGTTTGCCCACAAAGCCGGCTTCAAAGTGTTCTACTACATCGCACCGAAGGTCTGGGCATCCCGCGAAGGCCGCATCAAGAAACTAAGGAAATACGTTGACAAGCTCTTCATCGTATTCCCGTTCGAGAAGCCATATTTCGACTCCAAAGGCATTGAATATATATATAAAGGTAACCCGCTGGTAGACGCCGTCGACAACTCCCCTGCCATGAGTCAGACTCGTAAAGAATTCATGACAGAAAACGGCCTGCAGGACGGTCCTTTCATCGCGATGCTCGCCGGTTCACGCAAAGGAGAGATCAGCACCATGATGCCTGTGCTCACAGAATTTGCGGCAAAGATGCATGCCTTGCCACAATACAAGGACTATCAGTTCCTGATAGCAGGAGCACCGGCACGTACAATGGCCGACTATGAAAAATGGCTGACCCCGGAAAACAGCAGCTATGTCAAGATCCTGTTTGGAAAAACACAGCCGATCATCCGCCATGCAGAAGCAGCTGTAGTCAACTCCGGAACAGCATCTCTCGAGACTGCCCTCTTCGGCACCCCACAGGTTGTCGGTTACATAACCAACCCGATAACCTACTGGATTGCAAAGAAGATAATCAAGATACGCTACATCAGTCTTGGAAACCTTATCGTAGACCGCCTTGCATTCAAGGAATACATCCAGAACGACTGCAACGCAGAGGCCCTCGTCACAGAAATACGTGACCTGATCGAAAACCAGGAGCGTCGCTCGGCCATGCTCACCGAATACGCCGACATCCGCTCCCTCCTCGGCGGCACAGGCGCCTCCGCAGCCGTCGCCAAAGCCATGATCGAAGAACTGAAGAAGTAGAAGAAAAAAGCTGGTGAAATTCACCAGCTTTTCATTTATTATTTCATTGCTGCAATAACAGCAGCGGGATTTTCGGCTTTGAAGACTGCACTGCCGGCTACAAGGATGTCAGCTCCGCATTCTATGAGTTTTGCAGAATTTGCTGCAGATACTCCCCCGTCAACCTGGATGTGGCAGTCCACTCCCTGACGATCGATCTCGGCTTTCAGGGCCTTGACTCTTTCATAGGTTGACTCGATGAACTTCTGACCGCCAAATCCTGCAAACACAGACATCAGGACAACATAGTGACACTGATTCAGGTATGGGAACAGACTCTCGACCGGGATATCGGGGTTGATTGCCAAACCTGGCTTCATGCCTGCCGCCCAGATCTGAGCAAGAATCTGGCCTGGATTTTCAACTGCATTGAGATGGAAACTGAGCATATCCACTCCTACCTTGGCAAATCTGTCGACATACTTTTCAGGATGTACGATCATAAGGTGAGCATCCAAAGGCTTGGTCGCCTTCTTGGCAATAGCTTCCACTACAGGGAAACCGAACGATATGTTCGGAACAAAGGTTCCATCCATGATATCAAGGTGAAACGCTTCTGCATGCTGATTTACGAGCTCAACATCTTTCTCAAGATGAAGGAAATCTGCCGCAAGCATTGAGGGTGCTATCTGAATCTTCCTAGCCATATAAATACTATTTGTAATTTGTTACCAGATCAACCAACAGGGCCACGAACTTATCAAGTGAAGCAAGATCAAGGCGCTCGCCCGGCGCATGCACTCCCCTGAGGGTCGGACCGAATGAAATCATGTCAAGCCCTGGGAACTTCTCAGTAAAGAGTCCGCACTCAAGTCCTGCATGGATAGCCTTCACCTTAGGCTCTACTCCGAAGAGCTTCTTATATGAAGCCACGCAGGCATCTCTTACTGGAGATACTGCAGCTGGAGCCCATCCCGGATACTCTCCCTCATGCTTGACGATAGCGCCGGCAAGTACAAAGCAAGCCTCCATCTTTGCTGCAGCAGCTCGGCGGGCTGCTGTAACGCAGCTTCTCTGACTCGAACCGATTCTGATCACACCCGGCTGGGTCATCTTGACAGACGCAAGATTTGTAGAAGTCTCCACGAAATTCTCGATCTCCTGACTCATTGCAAGAACACCATGAGGAGCAGCGCAAAGTGCAGTGATAAGATTCCAAGCCGTCATTTCATCGATAGCCTCTGTTGCTTCAGAAGCTTCATCATATCCGACCTTAAGTTCAGTTTCAACAGCACCATACTCTTCTGCAACATCAGCAGCAAAAGCCTCCATGCGCTCATTTATAATATCAAGAGTATCAGGCTCAGCTGCGATAACAGCCTTAGCCTCACGAGCGATTGCATTGCGCTTGTTTCCTCCGTCGATGGAAACGAGCTGCCAATCAAGGTCGAGGCAGCTGTAGAGGAAGCGTCCGAGGAGCTGAACTGAGTTTGCGCGCCCCTTGTTGATGTCGTCACCGCTGTGTCCGCCCATCGCATCCTTTACGAAAACTGTCTCAAACTCAAAGTCCTCCTGTACAGGATCAGTTGTATAATGGAACTCGGCAGTAGTATCAAGACCACCTGCACATCCGACAAAGATCTCGCCCTCATCCTCTGAGTCAAGGTTCAGAAGGACCTTTCCTGTAAAGAAGCCAGGCTCAAGTGCCATCGCACCGTCAAGACCGGTCTCCTCTGCTGTCGTAAAGAGGCACTCGATCTTTCCACATGGAAGATCGCTTACAAGAAGAGCCATCTGCGCCGCTACGCCAATACCACAGTCAGCACCAAGAGTTGTATCAGGAGCGATCATCCAGCCATCCTTGATGATATACTTGATAGGATCCTTTGCAAAATCATGCTCCACACCCTCATTCTTCTCACAAACCATATCCGAATGGCTCTGGAGAACGATAGTTGGAACATGTTCATAACCTGGAGCTGCCGGCTTTGTGATCAAGACGTTGCCGGCCTTGTCTGTCTTGCACTCAAAATTATTCTTTGCTGCGAAATCCTGCAGATATGCGATTATGTGCTCCTCATGACCCGACTCCCTTGGAATCGCGATAATCTCCTTGAAGAATGAAAGTACTGATTCTGAATTCATAAAAAATATAGGTATTAGATTTCTCGACTTGCTCGAAATGTCAGATTCAAAGATATGCAAAAAAGGTGACCCTTACAAGAGTCACCTTTGAATTATCTTCTTACTGGAACGAGAAGTTTCTCGATATCAGTTACATATTGCTTGAATGTCTTGTCTGTCGACATCAGGTCTCCTACCGTTGTGCATGCATGGAGAACAGTAGCGTGGTCTTTTCCACCGATCTCAGCACCGATTGTAGAAAGCGAGCAGTTGCTGATCAGGTTTCGTGACATATACATCGCGATCTGTCTTGCCTGAACGATCTGACGCTTGCGTGTCTTGGACAGAAGATCATCGCGTGTGATGTTGAAGTAGTCACATACAACTCTCTGTACCTTGTCTATAGTCACATCGTTCTGCTCCTCACCAACAATCTTTTCAGTGATCTTCTCCGCAAGTTCAACTGTGATGTCCTTATGCGCCAAAGTAGCGTTTGCTATCAGAGATATGAGCGCACCTTCAAGTTCACGGAAATTTGACTTGATTCGCTTTGCAAGGAACTCGATGACATCATCAGAAAGTCTCACACCTTCACGGAAAGCCCTTGCCTTGAGCATTTCCAGACGAGTCTGGTAGTCCGGCTTCTGAAGCTCTACAGAAAGTCCCCACTTAAGTCTTGAAAGAAGTCTTGCCTCGAAGTTTTCAAGATCGGCAGGAGCTCGGTCTGACGTAAAGATCAGCTGCTTGCCTGACTGGTGAAGATGATTGAATATATTGAAGAAAGCGTTCTGCGTGCTTGGTCCCATAAGGTCCTGGATGTCATCCATGATCAGCACATCCATCTTCTGGTAGAATGCGAGGAAGTCTGTAAGTTTGTTCTTTACATTGACCGCATCCATGTACTGAGTCTTGAACCTGTTTGCCGGGACATAAAGAACTACAAGTTCCGGATATTTCTTCTTGATAGAGATACCGATAGCCTGTGCAAGGTGTGTCTTTCCGAGACCTGGACCTCCGAAGAGGAAGAGAGGATTGAATGCTGTCTTACCAGGAGCTGCAGAAATGCTCTCACCGGCAGTAAATCCCATCTTGTTACACTCACCTACCACAAGGTTCTCAAAACAATATACGGGATTCAGCTGAGGGTTTACCTGCACTCTTTGAATACCCGGGAAAACAAATGGTCCTGGATTAGCTGTCTTGCCGTATGTCTCAACAGAAATTGTCTTATTTACAGGAACATTACCATGAGCTGCAGGATATACAAGAGCCGGCTGTTTCTGAACCGGAGCCACAACATAGACCAGCTTTGCCGCCACACCCAGTTCCTTCTTTAGAGAAGCCTTGAGAATATCAAGGTAAGCATCCTCAAGATATTCACGGAAAAACTCTGACGGAACTTCAAGAGTCAAAGTAGACTCAACGAGTGAAACAGGCCTGATCGGTCTGAACCACACGGAGAACTGCTTTGGATCTATGTTCTGCTGAATGAAATTCAGACAGTTGTTCCAAACAGATATGTGTCTTTCCTGAGTCATTAAAATAGAATTGGGGTTAAGTTTTGGTCTTTGTTCCGATTTCGGTTACAAAGATGAGGAAAAAAAAGTTATAAAAAATATTTTTTTCGCTTGCATTTTAAATTTATTTGACAGGATAACAAACAAATATGCAATACGAAACCCCCTTTCTAATTTATTGAAATACAGGGATTTACACAATGCAAATCCCTGTAAGTGTCGTATATTTACGCAAGTTAGAATTTTGAATATTTCAAAATAACTAAAACTGCGGTTTTTCTTTATCCCAGCCTGTTAGAACACTGATAATTTCATATATTTCTTTGGATTTTCCTGGATTTTTTTGACCAAAGAATCAATATCAATTAAAAGTGCATCGAGCGAGTTATAAACAGAACCGTCAACAAGAAGTTTTCCAACTGTTCCGTCAGGATCGTTGATATTGTTCAAAAGTGTATGGAAAGACTCGACCACTCCCTTGATGTCTGCTTCATTGATCTGACCGACAACCTCATTAACTCCCTCGACTGTTCCGTCTACCTTTTCAGCAATCGAAGCGAGTTTAGATGAAAGAGCAGAAAGGTTTGTTATGAATGCATTGAGATCCTCCGACCGGCCTTCAATTGCAGCGGCAATGGAAGAAACATCTTTCATCGTACGCTCAAGATGAGACAGCGTATTGGCGATACGAGCCTGATTTGCCTCGCCCAGAATCGCATTTACGCCAGAAACTGTCACAGTAAGGCTGTCAAGAGTATTATTCACTTTTGTGAGCATCGGTGTGAGCTGTGCTGCAAGACCGTCAAGAAGGCCTGCCTCAAATGCAGGCTGAAGAGTAGCTCCGTCTGCAAGCATTTCTTCAGACTCTCCAAGGTCGATCTTCACACCCTTGCTGCCCATGATGTCAGTTGCATATATCGTCATCCTTGAATCAACAGGGATCTCAAACTCCTTCAGAACGGAGCAGACAACCTTGAAGTTGCCCTGCTCAGGAAGGTATTCGACAGAAGATACTTTTCCGGCCTTGTAACCTTTAATGAATACCGGAGCCGAACCTGCAAGACCTTCTACATTCTCGAAGTATCCTACAACTTCAATCTCACGATTGAATATATCCTTTCCGCGAAGGTAGTTGATCACAAAAAATGACGCCACAAGAACAACAACTACGAAAACGCCTATTTTTAACTCTTTCTTGAATTTCATAACATTTCAGTTTAATAACACTATGGGCGAGACACCGTATTTCCTTCCACCTTTACAACAAAAGCGTCAGGAAACGATTTTCTCACAGACGCGAGCTTCTCCTGAGCCTCGGCCTTGGTGGCATACATGCCTATTATATACTTATATATATTACCTACTTTGACCGAATGTGCATCGAAACCCTTGAACGAAGGATCCCCTGACTTGAGGTCACGTCCTCCGGCCATGAACTGGATACCATAATACGTGCCGGACACATCAGAGACCTCCGGCTCGTCCGGAACAGGATCAGCCACAACAGCATCGAAGTTTATATCAAAATAAGCATCATATTCCGGCTTATAGGCAGCAAATGCCTTGAAAAGACGCTCAGCGATCTCCTCCTGCGCCTCAGCCGTCTTCAGATAATTATATTCCTTTGAATTGGTGACAAAACCCAGTTCAAGAAGGACAGCCGGTCTTGAAGTAAATGCAAGCACATCCACAACCTCCTGATCCAGAACTATTTCACGGGCCTTGAGAGGGGCCTTGATCAGTTTATCGATCACATGAGTGGCAAAAAGAAGGCTGCTCTCATATATGGCTTTCCATTGCAAGGAACTTGAGATGTGGTCCGAAGTCTGGTCGACATCGATCTTAGTTTCCTTCACCTCATCTCCGTCGAGCACCATAAGGTTGTTCCTGCGCTGTGCTACAGACTGGTTTTCTGCAAAATAATCCTTTGTATTTTCTTTCCTTTTTGACTTTGGACCGAGAATATGCACAGAAGTTCCATTGGCATTAAGATTGGCGTTTCCGTTGCAATGGATGGAGATAAACAGGTCCGCATACGTATTGGCCATCTTTGCTCTGTCATTCCTTGTAATGAACACATCTGTTTTTCTGGTATACATTACCTTCACATCAGGATATGCCTTCTGAATCTTCTCACCCAGAAGCAGGGATATGGCTAGAACGATATCTTTTTCATGGTATCCAGAAGTAGCCTTATTCAGTCCCAAGGCTCCCGGATCCTTACCTCCATGTCCAGGGTCAATTACCACAGTGCGCAGTCCTTTTGCAGACTGTCCGCTTGCAGCCGGAGCAGCAGCCAACAGTGCTGTAAGTACTGTCAAAATAGTGATTACTCTGATTTTTATTGCCATATCAAGCCATCAATTTTGTAGAAATTGAAATTAGTTTTAAATTTGCAGGATGCAAAAATAGCAAAAACTTGCAAAATTTGGAAACGCTGAATTGGAATTATTAATGTCATTCTATCATAAAGGTAAAATAAAACGTCATTTTGACAAAATCGGGCTTGTAGCGGCAATACTGCTGTTATTGAGCTCTTTTACCTTATCTTCACAGGATGACAGAAGGAGCAGAAGAGAGCGGAGATTCAACAACAGAGAGCTGTCCCTTAGCGACACACTATCCCTTCCGGAGCTTTCAGACTCAGCCAGATTCGCACTCGATTCCATCCACCGTGCAGACTCCATCCATCGCTCAGATTCCCTTCAGATGCTGAAGAAGAGTTCTCTTGAATCGCCTGCATTCACCACAGCGAGGGACTCCATCATCGAGGACTTCAGTGACGGAAAGCAGATGATCTATTATTATGGAGATGTGACGGTAAAATACGGAAACATGGAGCTCACAGCTGATTACATGGAGTACGATCTCAAGACCAACACACTCTTTGCCCGTGGAACAAAGGACACAACAGGAACGATCACAGGCCGTCCGGTAATGACTCAGGGAAACAAGTCATATACGATGGAAGAAGTCAGGTACAACTTCGAGACCGACAAGGCCCGCATCACCAACATGGTGACCCAGGAGGAAGACGGTATCCTTCACGGAAAAAACATCAAGATGATGCCGGACAAGTCCATCAACATGACCCATGGAAAATACACTGTCTGCGACTGTGAAGAACCACACTATTACCTGCATCTCACGGCTGCCAAAGTGATGACCAAGCCATCGCAGAAAACGGTATTCGGTCCTGCATATCCCGTGATCGCAGACGTACCGCTTCCCATCGGACTTCCGTTCGGATTCCTTCCGAAGCGTCCGGACAGAGCTACAGGTATCCTCTTCCCTACTTTCGGTGAGGAGGTGAGCCGAGGATTCTATCTTCGTGACGCCGGAGTATATTTCGTAATCGGTGACTATTTCGACATTGCCCTGACTGGAGACATCTACACCCTCGGTTCCTGGGCGGTCGATCTTAACTCCCGTTACAAGGTCAATTACAAGTGCAACGGTAGCGTATCACTAACATACTCAAACGACCAGGTCGGTGAAAAAGGAAGTTCCGACTTCCAGCAGATGAGGAACTTCAGCGTTCGATGGAGCCATTCACAGGACTCCAAGGCACGTCCTGGAACAAGTTTCTCCGCTTCAGTAAACTTCTCCAGCCCTTCCAACAACCGATACAACTCAACATCGGTGACAGAAGCCTTGCAGAACCAGATATCATCATCTATCTCATATTCAAAGAACTGGGGTGGAAAGGTGAATCTTTCGGTCAACGCATTGCACAACCAGAACTCGCGAGACAGTTCATATACATTCACTCTTCCTAACGTAACTCTCTCTGTAAGCCGTTTCTACCCGTTCAAGCAGAAGAACAGAGTCGGAAAGGAGAAGTTCTATGAGAAGTTCTCGCTGGGATACAACACCTCATTCCAGAACAGAATCAGCTTCAAGGCAAAGGAATTCAATAAGCCGGGATTCTGGGACAAGTTCCAGAACGGCATGACCCATAACTTCCAGATCGGTCTGCCGAACTTCTCTCTGTTCAAATACATCAACGTGACTCCGAGCGTCAGCTACGGAATGAACTGGCATTTCCGGCAGACCATCAAGCAATACAACCCGGACAAAGGTATAGTTGAAGATATAAAGGGTAAGTCATTCGGCTCATTCGGTGCGACCCACACGTACTCAGGAAGCATATCCATGAGTACGCGTCTGTATGGTATGTTCAACTTTGGAAAACATCGTAAACTCCAGACCATCAGACACGTAGTGTCACCTTCACTGTCAGCTTCCTTCAGCCCGGAAAAAGGAACATACTTCAACGGATTCAGGACTCTCACCTATGTTGACAAGAACGGACAGGTGAAGAGTCAGGACTATAACATCTATGCCGGAAACACAGCCAGCGTACCAGGAAAAGGTAAGACTGCCAGCTTGAGCTTCAGCCTCGGAAACAACTTTGAGGCGAAGGTGCGTGACCTCAAGGATACAACCGGCACAGGTACCAAGAAAATCAAGCTCATAGACAACCTTAACTTCAGCACCGGATATAATTTCCTTGCAGAACAGTTCAAAATGAACAACGTCGGAGTTACCATGAACACCTCCATTTTCGGTAAGCTCGGTATCAGCGCCAATGCGAATTTTGACCCGTATGCAATGGAAGTCAACAAGGAGACGAAGACAGTTCAGCGTGTAGATAAGTTTGCCGTTACTCAGGGACAGGGCCTGCTCAGAATGAATTCTGCCAGCGTATCACTCTCCTACTCGATTTCCGGCGACGGAAAGATCAACGGAAACGACGGAACAAAACAGGCCGGAGGAAACCCTGCTGACCACTATACACGTATCTATTATCATCCGATCACAGGCGAATATATCCCTGGAGGATACCTATATTATATGAATCCTGATGTTCCGTGGTCTGTGAACTTCAACTATTCGTTCCGATATTCACGAAACTATCAGTACGCCAATGAACAGATGTCCAAGGTGCACAACTACACCCAGACACTCGGAATCAGCGGAAATATCAAGCTGACAAAGGCATTCTCAATGCAGCTGACCACCAACTTCGACCTTATGGCCTTGAAGATGAGTGCGACACAGCTCAGTGCAAGATATGACCTGCACTGCTTCAACATCAACGTTTCATGGATCCCTAACGGTAAGTGGGAGTCATGGAGCTTCAGAATTCAGGCAAACGCAGCAGCTTTGGCAGACCTTTTGCGATTCAAGAAGAGCAGCAGTTACTGGGACAACGGTTTCTAGGAACTGGTCAGGGCTTTGTTAAATTATCTACTCATAAGTTGCAGTTTGACTAAAAAGTATTAACTTTGTGCACCCTCGTTCGTTTGGGTAATGCACATTCCTATAAATTACGTTTTCCTGATTTCAGGATACATTCCATTGAACAACAATCATAATTATAATTTATGCACAACATTTTCGATCTGAAAGAAATGGATCTTGCGCAGCTTCAGGCGCTCGGAGAGAAGCTTGAAGTCAAAGGGTTCAAGAAGATGCAGAAGGAGGATCTGGTCTATGCAATCCTCGACAAGGAAGCAGAGCAGAATGCGAAGAATGCTCCTGAGAGACCAGAAAAAAAGAGACGCGGTCGTCCAAGGAAAGAAGAAGTGAAGCCTGTTGAAAAACCAGTGGAGAAGCCTGTTGAAAAACCAACAGAGCAGGCAGTTGAGAAAGTCACTGAGAAGCCAGCCGAGGCTAAGAAACGTGGCCGCAAGCCAAAGAAAGAGACTTCTCAGCCAAAGCAGGTTGAGACAGCAACAATAACAGAAGAGCCAAAGGCTAATACAGAAGCGACACAAGCTGAGACTGCAACTCCAGCCGAGACTGCAGCTCCTGCAGCTCCTGCAGCTCCACAACAGGAAAGAAAGGACAAGAGACAGAAGAGAGCTCGAATCCAGAAAGGAGGCCAGCAGACTGTTGCAGAAACGGCACAGCCAGCAGAGCACACAGATAAAGTAGAAAAGGTCGAGAAAAACGAAAAGATAGAGAGGACAGAGAAGCCTCTGAACACAGAAAATGAGTCAGTCAAGGAGAAGAAGCAGGAGCCGGTATTCGAAGGAGTCGTCGAGGCGACAGGCGTACTGGAGATCATGCCTGACGGATATGGATTCCTCCGTTCTTCAGACTATAATTACCTTAACTCCCCTGACGACATCTACGTATCCCAGTTCCAGATCAAGCAGCACGCTCTCAAGACCGGAGATACAGTAACAGGAGAAATCAAGCCACCAAAGGCAGGTGACAAATATTTCCCTCTCGTACGCATCAAGTATGTGAACGGACGCACACCGGAATTCATCCGCGACCGTATACCGTTCGACTTCCTTACCCCTCTCTTCCCAGAGGAGAAATTCAACCTCCTTGGAAACGGACACAACGACATGTCATGCCGTATCGTGGATATGTTCACCCCTATCGGAAAGGGTCAGCGAGGACTCATCGTAGCCCAGCCTAAGACCGGTAAGACAATGCTTCTCAAGTCTATAGCAAACGCTATTGCGGACAACCATCCTGAAGTATATATGATCGTCCTTCTTATCGACGAGCGTCCTGAAGAGGTTACCGACATGGCACGCAGCGTAAAGGCAGAGGTTGTCGCTTCTACATTCGACGAACCTGCAGAGCGCCACGTAAAGGTAGCCAACATGGTTCTCGAGAAGGCCAAGAGAATGGTTGAGTGCGGACACGATGTCGTGATTCTCCTTGATTCCATCACACGTCTTGCACGTGCCTACAACACCGTTCAGCCAGCTTCTGGAAAGGTTCTGTCCGGAGGAGTTGATGCAAACGCACTCCACAAGCCAAAGAGATTCTTCGGAGCAGCACGTAACATCGAGCACGGCGGATCGCTCACAATCCTTGCCACAGCCCTCACTGAGACAGGTTCAAAGATGGATGAGGTGATCTTCGAGGAGTTCAAGGGAACAGGTAACATGGAGCTCCAGCTCGACAGAAGACTTGCAAACAAGCGTATCTTCCCGGCTGTTGACGTCACACTTTCAAGCACAAGACGCGACGATCTGCTCTACTCTCCTGCACTTGCAAACCGCATCTGGATCATGCGCAAGTTCCTTGCTGACATGAACTGCATAGAGGCTATGGAACTCCTGCAGGACAGAATGAGGAAATACGGCACAAACGACGCCCTCCTCCAGAACATGGACAAGGACGACATGTAATATCAACGAAAACATAATTAAAAAGAGTGACTGCCATAGTCACTCTTTTTTTGTTAACTTTGCAGATTGTTTTGTAAACTTTGATAGAAACATGACAAACGAATTACTGATAATACTTTCTTTTATAGTTATATACGGAGGCGTAGCCCTGTTCTACAGGCTCTTCGGCAAGGGTGGCCTGCTGGCATTCAGCATTTTCGCCACTCTGGTTGCCAACATTGAGGTCCTGCTTCTGGTCAATGCCTTCGGAATGGAGATGACCCTCGGCAATGTACTTTTCGGAAGCACTTTCCTGATTACAGACATCCTTAGCGAGAACCACAGCCGCAAAGATGCCAACAGAGCGGTCCTTATCAGCACGGCATGCTCTATTCTCTTCATTGCAATATCACAGATCTGGCTGTTATATACTCCGGCTGCTAATGACTGGGCAAGCCCGGCATTCCACACAATATTCTCCAATACGCCGCGACTGATCATCGCATCCCTCAGCGTATACCTGGTATCGCAACTTGTGGATGTGTGGCTCTACCACAAATGGTGGAACTGGTGCAGGAAACGTTTCGGAGACAGCCGCAAGGGCTTATGGATCAGAAACAACGGTTCGACCATGCTCTCCCAGCTTCTGAACACTTCCCTCTTCACGTTCATAGCTTTCTACGGAGTACATTCATTCAATACATTGGTATCCATCTTTGCCAGCAGCTACGCAATCTTCATTGTCACAAGCCTGATAGACACTCCTATAGTATATTGGTGCCGCAGCATGCACGAGCGTGGAAAGGATGGCCTTAAAACGATATAGCTATGCCACAGCAGGAAATGCAGAAGCAGCGCAGGACGACGTTGAAAGAAAGAACAAAGGAGCCGCGCAAATATAAAGTGATCGTACTGAATGATGATTTCACGACCTTTGAGTTTGTGATAATGATCATGACCACTGTCTTCCTCAAGACCCTTCAGCAGGCCGAGGAAATCGCAGAAACAACCCATATCCACCAGAAAGCCACAGTCGGCTCATACACCCTGGACATAGCTAAAAGCAAAGTTGCTAAAGCTACTGCAATGGCAAGAGCGGAGAACTTCCCTCTGAGTTTTGAAATAGAACCCGAATAAGACGAATGAAACAGACACAGGCAATAAACGAGGCACTGCTGGTTGCCCAGCAGATAATAAACCTGCACAGGCACGAATTCATCGTGCCGGAGCACATCCTGCTCGCCTTCTTCAGCAATGAGGACTTCAGGGCAGCTGTTGAAAAGTGCGCGGACATAGAGGTGATGGAAACGGATCTGACAGATGTTATCATGGATATGGAATCGGTTCCGGAAGATATGGAACTTACCCCGGAGTATTCTGTACAGTTCAAGGAGATGTGCAACCACGCCGGGCAGGCAGCTATAGGTTCAGGATCGGATGCAATCGGCATCCATCACATTGTATACGGCATCTTCCAGCTTGAGGATTCGCAGGCAAGACATATTCTTGAAAGTCATCTTGAAGTAAGCGTTCCCGACTTTCTCAATGCGCTTGCCGGCATCAACGAGGAAAGCTCTGAACCACGAGAAAAATGGCAGAGATTCCTCTCTGCAGTCGAACCCGCTGAAGTTTTCATAGGAAGGGAAAAGGAGACCGAGCAGGCGCTCAGGATCTTGTGCCGCAAGAGCAAGAACAACATACTCATAATAGGAGGAAACGGCGTTGGAAAGACAGCTTTCGCCAAGCACCTAAGCGCAACCGTATGTTCAAGTAAAGCGCCTAAAATGCTTGAAGGTCTTAAACTTATGGAATTGGATACAAATAGATTGTTATCCGGCACCCAATACAGAGGAGACCTGGAGGCAAGAGTTGACGAGGTGATGTCTTCCATCAAGGAGAACGGAGATATCATCGTATATGTTGATTCTTTAAAATCATTGGGAGGTTTCAATAAAGGCGATGATGGCATGAAAGATATCATCAGTCTTCTAATCCCTTACTTCAAGTCAGAAGACATAAGATTCATAGTATCAGCTACTCCAGAAGAAGTAAAGCGTCTGCAGACGAATGACAGCACTGCCCTGTCATTATTCAGGAGCATTGAATTCGACGAGCCGTCGGACGATCAGGCGACTGAGATTGTAAGCCTGCTTTCGGGCACTTTGGCGGCCTACCATAAGGTCAACTATGCCAGCGACACATTTGCACACGCAGTCAGCATGAGCAGACGATACATCCAGGACAGATGTCTTCCGGACAAGGCCATAGATCTTCTTGACGAGGCGGGCGCATACTGCCAGACAAGAAAGCTTCGCAAAGTCACCAGACAGATCATTGACAAAGTCCTTTCTGACATCTGCAAGAGCGACGTTCAGGCCAGCAGCGATGACGTCAAGGATGACCTTTACAACATGGAGGAGAGGCTCAAGCAGAAGATATACGGTCAGGACACCGCCATCAAGACTCTCACAGAGGCGATCCTTATGTCCAAGGCCGGCCTTCTGGAGAGCGGAAAGACTATCGGAAGCTTCCTCTTTGTAGGTCCTACAGGCGTAGGAAAGACAGAGCTATCCAAGGTACTGGCGCAGCAGCTGCACCTTCCCCTCCACAGATTCGACATGAGTGAATACTCTGAAAAGCACTCAGTTGCAAAGCTTATAGGCTCCCCTGCCGGCTATGTCGGATATGATGACGGAGGTATCCTTACTGACACGATCCGCAAGAATCCGCACTGCGTGCTTCTTCTTGATGAAATAGAAAAGGCCCATGAGGACATCTACAACCTGCTTCTGCAGGTGATGGACTATGCAGTGATCTCCGACAACAAGGGACGTAAGATCGACTTCCGCAATGTCATACTGATCATGACCTCAAATGCCGGAGCAAGATATGCCCACCAGGCATCGATGGGCTTTGACCGCAAATCAAACGCAGGAGCGGCTATGGCTAAGGAAGTCAAGAAGGTATTTACACCGGAATTCCTTAACAGACTCTCGTCTGTGGTCGTTTTCAACGATATGGACAGAACCATGGCCGGCATGATTCTGGATGACAAGATAAGCAAGCTGCAGGAACGATTGAAAGCTCGTAAAGTCAAGCTGGTAATTGAGCCTGAGGCATATGAAAAGCTTCTTGACGAGGGATTTTCAACAGTTTACGGAGCTCGTGAAATCGAGCGTACGCTTAATTCAAGACTCACGCCGCTGCTCATGCGCGAAATCCTGTTCGGCAGTCATAAAAACGGATTTACAGCAACTGTAAAAGCCACTAAGGAGGGCTATGAACTTGAATCATGATCTTTGATTTGACCAATACGACAGAATTTCCAGATCCAAGGTATGGAGATCCAAGCGGATTCTATGCTGTAGGAGGAGACATAAGCGCTGACAGGCTTATAAAGGCCTACCCGCTCGGAATCTTTCCATGGTATGCCTACAAGGAAGGCCAGATTCATTGGTGGGCGCCGCAGAGAAGGTTCGTGATCCTTCCTGAGGAGATAGAAATATCGCATTCCATGCGCAACCACAGGAACAAGGGAATCCATACATGCACGATCAATGAGGATTTCGAAGGAGTATTGCTGGGATGCTGTCACGCAGACAACCGCTCGGACGATCCGGACGCATGGCTTGGACCGGAGCTCATGGAGACATGGATGGAACTTAACAGAAGAGGATATGCCAAGAGTGTGGAGGTATGGAACAAGGAGGGATATCTTGTGGGAGGTCTTTACGGTTTTGTCGTCGGAGGATGCTTTATCGGGGACAGCATGTTTTCCCTCGAAACCAATGCCTCAAAGACAGCGCTCATCTTCCTTGCCAAGCACATGCAGGAGCATGGCGGAATCCTGATCGACTGCCAGCTGAAGACAAAACACCTTGAGTCGATGGGAGGAAGATACATATCTTATGAGAGATATCTAAAGGCAACACAGGAATCAAAACCTATAATCTGGGATAAATAATATGACTGAATACCCAAAGGATCCGGCTATGCTGATGAGCTGGGTGAACATGAAGCTGAGAGACTTCCACGGAAGCCTTGATGAGCTATGCGAAGATCTCGAAATTGACAGAAATGAACTCGAAAAACGTCTGAATGAAGCAGGTTTTGAGTACAACCAGGAGCTGAATAAGTTTTGGTAGCCTAAATACAACAATTAACTATTAACCAATATGTAAAACAAAATAGTTTTACTGTCTAACACTTTTGTTAACAACATGAAAAAGCTGAAAATCGGACTTTTGCCGAAGATTTTGATAGCTATCATCCTCGGCGTGGGACTTGGTCTGGGATTGACATATCTAGACCTGATAGACCAGACAGTCAAGGACTCATTTGTAAGGATCTTCATTACTTTCAACGGCATCTTCAGCCAGTTCCTCGGCTTTGCGATTCCGCTGATCATCGTAGGTCTTGTGACTACGGCAATTGCTGACATTGGCAACAGGGCCGGCAAGATGCTGCTTGTCACAGTTCTGATTGCATACGGATCTACAATATTTGCAGGTCTTGTATCATACCTGACAGGAGCATCTCTCTTCCCTTCGATGATTCAGGCAGGTACATCTTTGGAAGTCGCGGAAGCGGATGGACTTGCGCCATTCTTTGAAGTGAACATACCGCCTCTGATGGGCGTTATGACTGCACTCGTCCTCGCATTCACACTTGGACTGGGCCTTGCTTCCACACAGAATGAAACCCTGATGAAAGCCACTCATGGCTTTGAAGAGATAGTCGTAAAGACCATCAAGGCAGTCATCATTCCTGTCCTCCCCCTTTACATCTTCGGTATTTTCCTGAATATGGCCTACGAGGGAACCGTATTCTCGATCCTCAGCGTCTTCATCAAGATTATCGGAATCATTTTCCTTATCCATATAGGAATCCTCATTCTGCAGTTCTGCATTGCCGGAGCCATCACCGGAAAGAATCCGATGAAACTTCTATGGAACATGCTTCCTGCCTACTTTACTGCCCTGGGAACTCAGTCGTCAGCCGCGACTATACCTGTGACTCTTGAACAGACACGCAAGAACGGAGTTACAGAGGACATAGCCGGCTTCAGCATTCCTCTTTGCGCTACCATTCACATGTCAGGAAGTACGCTGAAGATCGTAGCATGTGCCTTGGCGCTTATGATCATGCAGGGCATGCCATACGACTTCGGAATGTTCGCCGGATTCATCTGCATGCTTGGTATCACAATGGTGGCGGCTCCTGGAGTGCCTGGCGGAGCCATCATGGCATCGCTCGGACTGCTCAGCAGCATGCTGGGCTTCACTGAAGAAGCTCAAGGTCTGATGATTGCACTGTATATCGCCATGGACAGCTTCGGTACAGCATGCAACGTGACAGGCGACGGTGCCATCGCCCTGATCGTTGACAGGATCTTCAGAAAAAAGTCTAAGAACTAGACCAGCTTATAGATTTCGGACACCTTTTTGAAACCTCTGCGCATGAAATATTCGTGCGCAGCATGGTTTCTGAGACCCGACTCCAGATAGATCTCGTAGATGCCTTTTGAATGCAGCCACTGAATAGCTGCGTCTAACAACGCGGAACCGACTCCTTTTGTTCTGCAATCCTCCTTGACCAGCACATCACAGACCATAGCAAAAGGATCAGCGCCGTCTTCCATGATTTCTGTCACGCAGAAACCAATGATGCTCCCCTCCGCATCAACGGCCTTATATACCGCCGCCCCTTCCTCGTCAGCGAGGTTTCCTGTAATATACTTCATCCATGCGGCACGGGCTTCAGGTGCGACTCCTGTAATAAACTCACCGTCTTCAAAATGTCCGACTCCTACTCCCATCTGGATCTCTCCATGGGAGATATATTCAGTATGGGCGGCAATATGCGCCAGAAAGATGTCACACATTGCACAGGCATCATCTTGCGATGCATTAAGAATCTTATAATCAGCCATTTACTTATATTTTACAAACATATTCCAGATTTTACTTACCGAACTCTTCACAACAAGAAGAAGAGCGAATATCGTGATTGACGCGACAATAAGCACAAGCCATGGTGCCATTCCTGTAGAATCTATGTTGAAGTAAGTCAGGAACGGCATTTCCGCATTCTGGAAAAGGAGTTCGAAAGTCGACGCTACAGATACGATCACCAAAATGATGTTGAGCAGGAAGTCTGATTTCATTGCCTTATAATCACTGAGATTGCGCAGGCTGTTGTCTACCATGTCGGTAACCTCCTTCAGCTTGGCCAGCTCATCATCCAGAGCCATTCTTCTTGTGGTTCTGTCGAACATCACCTTATGCGAAGCGAATTTCGAATACTTTACCATATCAAGCTGTATGATCTGTCTCGACAGTCTCATTCCAAGATCAGCATTCTTTGCGATAAGCTCTTCTGCCTCCTTGTCGCGTGCCTCCAAGGCTACATCGATCATCTGATCCTTTGCGAATCCGATAACATATTTCTTGGCCAGCACCATCTGCAGGATCATCAGGTACTCAGGCCATGAGACATGATACCTGGCCCTTTCCTGAAGGTGTTTCTGCCAGTCCACTCCCTGTTTTGTAACCTGGGAACCATCATTTGCTTCTTCTGCGATGTTTCCCTGCTTGACTTCATCGCTACGACGTCCGTATGTTCCAATGACTACAGCCATGTTGGATCCGACCATGACATGGTCATCTGTATCTATGGCTACATTCTCGCCGCATACCTCATCATAGGAATTGCTGTCACGATATGGCCACTCCCCTGGATAAAGACTCATGAGGCCTATCAGCTCAGGCTTATGATAGTCACGGATATGGTTGACGATTTCCGCTTCCGAGAGTTTCGGATGGCGGAATTTTGAAAAGAGGTCTTCTTCTGTGCCGTCCTCCAGTTCTACAGGATGCTTTACATTCTCCCATATATCCACCATTGCATAGTGGTGATCGTTGACCACGCTTACGCCATGCTTCTTTCTGAAATGCTCATGCTCTCGCATCTCTTCGAAGGAGAGTCCTTCACGGTACGATGTATAATTATTATAAAGGTATTTCTTATACCTGAGAGCTATCTTATCAAAGGCACGGCCGCCTTCGCGCATGCACAGATCCACTCTTTCTGCCTCAGGCACCTCCTTTCCGTCTTCGTCAATCCAGAAATTCCTTGCTATGAACGTGCTCTCCAGATTGATGTTGCTGGCTCCGTCCTCACTGTCGGCGCTCCAATATTCGGCACCGAGATATGTAGAAAGCAATGCGATGATATGATCAGTGCAGGCATCGACATTCTTAGTGCCGTCTTCTGCGTCAGTTATATGAGCGGAATATCCGTCAAAGAAGAACCTGTATGTCAATGATACTGTGTTACCGAAGAAAAGGGACATCTCCACATTTACATGGCCATGGAGATCTATCGGCTCGAAATCCTCTTCATCAGTAGGTCTGAGAGGCATATTGAAGTCGAAACCACGGAGCGAGAAGCGGTAGACGGCTTTCTTAGGGAAGCGCCAGATGTGTGAATCCTCAGGTGACTTGTCTCTTTTTCCCAGAGGTCTCATGTATTTCTTGGTGAGCACCCCGGATGAAATCCACCTGTCGCCACAAAGTTTCTTCTGAACCAATGCATCCTCCTCACCGGACATCACGAAGATCTGTCTTTCGATGTTCTGGTTCATATAGACTATCGACTCCCCTAAGTATTCTGCAACAGACTTGAATATCTTAGTGGTTTCCGCCTCTTTCTCAATTCTGCCAACTATCTTGTTGTAGTCTTCTCTGACGTGCTTCAGCGGCAATGTGAACTCGAGGTTACCATGGATGGAAAAGGTCTGTATGAACACGACACTGAAAGACGGGAATGCAAGTCCATGTCCGTCTTTTGAGCAGCAATAGTTATAATCTTTCATCATTTCTTCAGTTTCGATTTAGGTTGAGGACAACAAAACTACTAAATATATTCGAGTTTTACCACATTATTGAGCTTCTCGCATATAATTTGAAATAGTAAAAGCGTTTACTATTTGGGATATTGCACAAAAAGCAATATCTTTGCAAGATTGAAACTAAAACCTGATCATTATGATAAACGTGATGTACAGCGATGCAATGAAGGCAATCGACAAACTTGAAGTCGCCATGCCCGGAGGTTCTACCTTATTGAATATAGTACTTGCATTGGTAATGTTTGGAGTGGCACTTGGAATCAAGCCCAAGACATTCCTTGATATAATTAAGAATCCAAAGTCGATGCTGATCGGCATCTTATGTCAGATTATTCTGCTCCCCGCACTTACACTTTGTCTGACACTTCTTCTTGGAGACTATATCACACCAATGTTCGCATTAGGAATGATTCTAGTAGCTTCATGTCCAGGAGGAAACATATCTAATTTCATCACTTCCCTTTCTAGAGGAAACTCCGAGCTGTCAGTTTCACTTACAGCATTCAACACCGCTCTATGCATATTTACAACACCTCTGAACTTTGCATTCTGGGGAAAGCTATACATCAACTTTATAAACAATCATAGCCTCACAGAAATACCGGAGCTTCAGATTCCACTTGGAGATATTTTCCAGAGCATATTCATAATCATGGGTATTCCTCTGGTATTAGGAATTCTTTGCGGTCAATATTGGCCAAAGGTCACAAAATTTCTACAGAAGCCATTGCAGAACCTATCCATCGTCATCTTCATCGTGATGGTCATCTTCATTCTCAAGGGCAACTTCCCTGTATTTGAAAAGGCAATCAAATATATATTCATTATCGTACTCCTTCATAACCTACTCGCTCTTGGAATCGGTTTCGGCACAAGTTCATTATTCAAGTTGCCATACAAGGACAGAAGAACATTGACAGTGGAGACAGGTATCCAGAACTCCGGACTAGGCTTGATTCTGCTCCTTAATCCAAACATCTTCCCTGAAACCGGCGCATGGGCTGACAACGGAGGTATGCTTGTAATCACAGCATGGTGGGGTGTATGGCATATCGTTTCCGGTCTGACACTTGCACTCCTCTGGAGATGGAAAGGACGCAAGGAGCCTAACGAACAATAATTTATGAGAGATAAGATTTATCAGGACGACTTCCTGTACAGCTGCCTGAAACCTATCGTAGACTGGTGCACATGGAACGGTTACAGAAAGACCAGCATCCATGGCAAGGAAAACATCCCTACAGACGGATCAATCCTCCTTGCACCAAATCACTGCAATACACTTATGGATGCGCTTGTAATGCTGCGCACCCAGAGAAGACAGACAGTATTCGGCGCACGTGCCGATCTTTTCAATAAGCCGTTCATTGCGAAGCTTATGTACTTCGTGCGTATCCTCCCCATGGTACGTCAGAGAGACGGTCTGCGCAATGTACTTAAGAACAAGGACACTCAGGAGACAATCGTCGAGATCCTGGAGAATGACGTAAGATTCTGCATGTATCCGGAAGGAACACACAGGACAAAGCACTCACTTCAGACACTCGGAAAAGGCGTCTTCAGAGCAGCACTTGCAGCAAACGAAAAGTTCGGAGACAAGAAGCCGATATACATCGTTCCAGTTGGAATCGAATACGGCGACTACTTCCGTTACCGCAGTACATCACTTGTCAATTTCGGCGAAGCGATCAATGTGACAGAGTTCATCAAAGGCCTTGATACAGACAACGAAGCACAGATGATGGATGCACTCAGAAAGGAGCTGGCTGAAAGAATGTCCAAGCTGATCACCTTCATCAAGGCTGATGAAAAATACGACGGCAAATGGGCTCTGACCAAGATGATTGCCATGAACAGGAAGCGCGTATACGGTGAGTTCGGAACTGACCTTTATGAGGAGATGACCTACAATCGCGAGATTGTGGCAAATATAGAGACCGCAAGCGAAAATGAGCCTGAGAAGATGGAAGACATCCTGAAGGAAGCTGCCGAATTCGAGGTAAGACGCAAGAAGAAAGGCATTTCCCTATATTCCTTCAAGAAGAAGTCAAGCCCTGTCATGAACGTCGTTGGAAAAGGCTTTGCAGCATTGATCGGACTGCCATACTTCCTCTTCAGCGCTGTTGCCAGCCTACCTATGTGGGTGGCAAACGAGATAATCCGTTCAAAGATCCGAGACAAGGCATTCAGAAATACCGTAAGCCTTGGAGTCAAGCTGGCCATGACATTGATCCTGTTCCCTACTTACGCAGCACTTGGCTTCTGTCTTGCTCCTTGGTGGGTGGCATTGGCATTCATGCTGCTCTGGCTTCCATCATTCGGATATTTCTATGACTACATCGAGGGATGCCGAAGATGGATTTCTGACATCAGACTCTTGAAGAATAAGAAATTGTATAAAGAATTCAAGAGCATACTCAAAAAGTACAAAAACCTATAAACCTTAAAGGCATGAAAAAGATTCTAATCACAATTCTGGCAATCACACTTGCCGGTACGTCAGCTTTTGCTCAAAAGGAAAAGAAGAATGTAACCTATAACGAAAAAGGAGAGATCATCAAGACAGGTTACAACCTCGGACCTCTTCCGGTTGTTGCATTTGATGCAGACCGAGGATTCCAGTTCGGAGCCCTTCTCAACCTTTACAACTTCGGCGATGGCAAGAACTACCCTAACCCTAACGAACAGTGGTATTTCGAGGCTTCCGCTTACACAAAGGAAAGCGCCATCAACAGCTACAAGTTCATCGTAAACTACGACAACAAGACACTCATCCCCGGCGTCAGAATGTCTATCTGTACTGGATATTACAAGGATGCAGCGCTTGATTTCTACGGTTTCAACGGATATCAGAGCAACTATGACATGGACATGCTCGCTCCGACATTTGAATTCGAAGACAATAAAGCCGGAGAAAAGCTCTTGAACAAATACAACAACAAGGGCAAGCTTCCAAAGGGCTTCTACCGCCACGGCCGTGACCTTATCAAGGCCAAGGTTGACTTCACAGGTGAGATAGCCAAGAACTTCTATTGGGAGGCAGGATACCATTTCCAGTGGCTCAAGGCACAGTCATTTGCTCCAAAGGGATACGCCGTAATGGCTAATCCTACTGACGCTGACATGTTCATCCCACGTGCTGAACTTGACGGTCAGGACGGCACTACCCTCTTCGATCTCTATAAGGCATGGGGCATCATCTCAGAAGACGAGGCAGCCGGCGGTCTGACATCTTCTATCCGCCTTGGATTGATGTATGACAGCAGAAATGTAGAGAACAACCCAACAAAGGGTATCTGGGCGGAGGCTCACATCATTGCAGCTCCAAAGTGGCTCGGAACAACTCATGAGCACTACAAGTACTGCGCTACATTCCGCCACTACGTTCCAATCGTTCAGGACAAGCTCACATTCGCATACAGACTCGGATATCAGGGCACTATCGGAAACAAATCACCTTGGTACAGCCTTCCATTCTACACAAATATGGGTGTAAAGGCAGACAATGACGGATTTGGAGGTTACCGCACAGTCAGAGGCCTGATGCTCAACAGAGTGCAGGGTCTTGACGTAGGATACTTCAATGCAGAATTCCGCTACAGATTCATTGACTTCAAGCTTGCAAAGCAGAACATCGCATTCGCGCTCAGCGCATTCTGTGACGGAGCTCACGTATTCAGAGGATACAACATGGCGTTTACAGACGAGGCAAAGGCAGCTCTACTTTCGACAGATCCTGCTGTAAACCCTGCCGGTAACCCGATCAGAGGTGCAGCAATGGCAAATCAATACAAGAACTTCGTATTTGACCAGAAGGACGGTTTCCACGGCGCCGCCGGTGCAGGTCTGCGATTCATTATGAACCAGAACTTTATCGTTGCATTCGAGTATGCACGCTGCTTCAACAAGCAGGACGGAAACGGTGCATTCTACATCAACACCGGTTTCTTGTTCTAAAATTGACTTGCTAAGTCGACGAAAAAATATTAATTTAGCGGGCTGTTTGGGCATTTTGTTCAGACAGCCTTTATTCTAACCCTGTAGACTAACAACTTAATATGCATATCGGAATAGCTGGAAATATCGGTTGCGGAAAGACTACACTGACCCGCATGCTTGCTGAGCACTATGGATGGACCCCTAAGTATGAGGCTGTTACATACAACCCATACCTGGAGGACTATTACAAGGACATAGAGAGGTGGTCATACAATCTTGAGACTTACTTTCTTGCCCAGCGCTTCCAGGATCTTGTAGAGATTGCGAAGTCCGATGACGTCATAGTACAGGACAGAACCATTCTTGAAGGCGTACACATCTTTGTTGCCAACAATAAGGCCATGGGAAACCTCTCTGACCGCGATTTCGATACCTATATGCAGCTTTTCAACCTCATGATGTCCATGGTACGCGAGCCAGATCTCCTCATATATCTGAAGACATCGGTACCGACGCTCGTTTCACAGATACAGAAACGTGGCCGCGACTATGAGAAAAGCATCAGCATCGAGTATCTGAGCAATCTGAATGAAAGGTATGAGGAATGGATTGCAAACTATAAGGGCAAGGTACTCATCATCGAAGCCGACGACCTCGACTACGAACACCGTCCTGAAGATTTCTCTTTGATAACAGACAAGATCGACGCACAGCTGTACGGTCTGTTCTAAAGCATTTCAGCAAGATTGTTATAGAATTTCTTGCTTACCGGGATATCCCTCACATCTTCCATATCTAGCTCAGCAGAGACAAAACCGTCTTTGTCCTTTCTCAACACACTGACATGTTTGGGATTGACATAGTATGACCTATGGCAACGAACAAGGCCATTTGACAGGCAAAGGTCATCTACAGCCCTCATCGAACTTCTAAGCACATAACACTTGACCTTTCCGCTATCAGTATAATAAATATTGATATAGTTTTCTTCTGCACCTATATATAATATGGAATCAGCGGTCACGACAAACTTAAGATTCTTATTGACATCATAAAAACGCATACGTGAGGTATTCTCAGGTTCATTCTTGATGTTGTTGTAATCATATATCCTTATAGACAATGCAAGGATCGCGTATGGAATAGCCAGGGAAAACAAAAGAAATTCAAAACTTCTTGAAAAATAGTCAAGATAAGAACTCGGATTGTTCTGGTTCACCCATAGATATATCGCACAAAATATACTTGCAAAAAATACTTCACCAAAGCACCAGACAACGTAAAGAGTATAATTCAGGCGTAAAGGCAGGTAATAATATATCAACCGTGTCGCAACAAGGCACAGAAAAATGATACCGGTCAAAATCGCGACATTAACTCCGAACCAGACACTTCCGAAAAAAGCAGTCAGTTCGAAAGGTCTATAAATGATGATAAAGAGAAAGAAGAACAACGGCAGCACCAACATGTGGATAAGTTGGGGTAAAAAACGTCTGAAAAGCCTAGGAACTACACTCATTTTAGTCACAAAATTGGTGTGACAAAAATAGCAAATTATTTTTTTAGTCACAAATATTTAATTTTAGTCACAAAAACACCCCGTTAATCACATTTTTGTCACAGACATCACTATTAATTCATAAATAGAACAGAGTACCGTAATTTTGCATTCAGAAATGGTAAAAGAAACAACCGATTTCCAAGTTAAAGTACACAATCGAAAAAAGGCTGCCGTGAGGTAGCCTTTTTTATATATAGTGCCTCATTCATGGGCTGCAGCTCCACTTTTGAGGTCGAGAGCACCTTATCTATTGCAATCTCCACGCCATTTACGTATATTTGTCTGTTTATAAAAACATTATAGTAATGACAAATATAGCACGCCGCATTTCTTTCGCAGTCATGACTTCCCTACTGCTGATTTTGGGATCATGCGAAAAACCTGACACAAATAAGCCACAGCCGGAAGAAAGGAAAAACTTCTTTACATTTGAGTCCTATTCTTTTGACATCAACTCAGTAGTTAAATACGACAAAGGAGACAATGCAATCGAATTGTGGCTGTCTCCGGAAAGCGGATTGACTACAATTTCACAGATCGAGAATTCCGGTGATTATGTCGTTCTTAACACACATGCCAGCTATCTTGGCAGCAGAGACCGCTTCAATGCTCAGGCTTCTTCAGACTCATATATCAGATTCGGGAATGATCTTCAATATAAATACGGTGATGCAGGCGTAGCATATATTGAAGTTCAGCTTGAAGGCGATCAGATAACACTAGCCTTCCTCGCACAGAGTCTGAACAGCAAGAGTGCGGAACCAGTAAACGCACAGCTTCACGGCAGTTACTCAGGCACATATATAACCGAGAAGGAAAAGGCATACGAAAACGAATGGGGCATCAACAGACAGCACAATTCAATTGATAAGGTTGTCCTGACCATGAGAGAGGATGACGGCGACTGGAGCGTCAAGATGCTGCACAATGATGGCACTGAAGGACTCCGAATTGATTTCCCGTCTGAAATGATGGGCCAGGAGATCGTTATAGGAGGAAATGCCGATGCAGACCGTCTTAAGCTATCATATAACGGAGGTATAGAGTTCCCGTTGTCAGGTGCAGCAGGTTGGATAAAAATCCTAAACGACGTGAATGACAAGCCATTGACTGTCAGCATCTCGCTGATCAAAGGCGATAACCAGCTGCGCGCTGAATATGCAGGAGGATTCACTCCTGAAATCGTCAAGCTGAACAGATTCAAGTTCACATATGATGGAGAAAGTCCTTATGAAGGTGAGCAGACAATCGTAAAATTGATGGTAGAGGAGCTTGGAAACAACATCAAGTTCTACTTCTCACCAAGCGAGGGCTATTCAATTGGTAACGCAAACTCCACTCACATGCCTATATTGACAGTTCCAAAATCAATAATCAATGCAGGTACACAATCATTCATGGCAGTAGCCGACTGGTCATTTGAGTATGATGTGATGCAGGTATGGCCATATCAGGATGAGTACAGACCACATCCGGACCAGACCGACATAATCACAATCAACCAAAAGGGAGATGAATACGAAATCGACATGATTTTGAGCGGAATTGCCACCGGAATGAACGGAAGTTACATGGATCTATATTACAAAGGCAAGGCGCAAAAGTAATTCCGCATGAGAGATATTGCTGCATTCGTACAAGAGCACATCTGCGACGACCCAGCAAGGCTGATTCTAAACAGGTCGAAATGGCCGGAAATAGATATGGACCTTGCGGTTGCAAGTATTGAAAGCAGACGTAAGCTAAAGAACAAAGTTCAGGAATGGCATGACCATCCTGGACTTGTTTTTCCTGTACGCCTGTCTGCAGAGCAGTGCAGCAGTTCAGCGACAGCTGAGTACAAAGCACAGCTGGCAGCCTCGATTGCAGGTCCGCAGATGCGTCTTGCGGACTTGACCGGTGGTCTTGGTGTGGACAGCTGGTTTTTCTCAAAATACGCATCAAAAGTTCTGTATAATGAGATGCAGGAACCTCTATGCAAGGCAGCAAGATACAATTTCAACGAGCTTGGAGTCAAAAACATAGATGTTTCAAATCTTGAAATACAAGCAGATAGTCCTGAACTAACCAGACTACTTGGCGAATTCAAGCCTGACATCGTATTTATGGATCCAGCGCGCCGTGGCGAAGGAGGAAAGAAGGTTTTTCTGATTGAAGACTGCACGCCAGACGTACTGACACTAAGAAAAGATCTGTTTTCACACTGCAGACATCTTCTCATCAAGCTCTCCCCTATGGCAGATATAACGATGGTCTGTTCAAGACTTGGATCTGCATGCAGAGAAGTACATGTGGTAGCGTATGGAGGAGAATGCAAGGAACTTCTGATCTGGATGGACCGAGAGTGGGACGGAGAATACAGCATTACGGCGGTGGAACTTCCTGGTGGAGCATCATTGTCACATCGACCAGGTCAGAATATTCAGTCAAAGGTATATTCTACAACGACAGAGCCAAGATTCCTCTTCGAGCCAGGCAAAGCCCTCATGAAGGCCGGATTCTTCGACCTTATACGCGACTTCTTTGGAATCGAGAAGATGGGCGTATCTACCCACTATTATCTTACAGACGACGAAAGCAAGGTAGAAGACCTGAAGAAATTTGGTAAAGTCTACAGTATCATCAGCATTCAGCCGCTCGACAAACGTACCATCAAGGCTGCCGGCAAGGAATACCCACATTCCGAGGTCACTGCACGCAACATCCCGATGGACACAGAGACGTTTCGCAAAAAACTAGGCGTCACCTCCGGAGATGACGCCCACATTTTCGGCTTGAAATCAGATTCGCTCGGCAATCTGCTGATAATCGGAAATAGAATATAGAAATCAGACAATAGGGCCAATCACACAACGCTCTAACAATCAACACTTTAAACATTTCAGGGTAGGAAAATTTACCGACCCTAAAAATAGTATATTATTGTCAATCAACGACTTTCATGATTAGTATAGATTTCCGAAAGCCAGTGGCTGGCGGAGCATTTACCTTATTTTTTGCTCCGACAGCCACTGGCTTTCGGTTTATATATTACAGAGCAGAGAAGCGTTGAGCACAACCAGCTGTCTACCAGGCACTTAAGGGGTTATGCCTGCCTTCCTAGCCATGCAGGCAAAACCCATCATTTCATTGATAGTCAACCACTTAAGCTCAACGGAGACGAATAAAAATCCCCGGTCAATGCCGGGGATACAGATTAATGGTATGAAGGGTATAACGATTACTGGTGTGCTGGGCGAAGGAGGTCGAGAACAACCTTAACCGGGTTGAATGTCTCGAGCGGCACCTCTACGAAGAGAGTGTTCCACTTACTCATTGCACCGTTCCAGAGTCCTGGAAGCTCAAGAGCCTTGAGCTCACGGCCCTGGTAGCTCTTCGAGCTGATGAATCCTGCGTCCTCGTCAACATACTTGAGAAGATCGAAGCTCTCGCCCTTGTAGTCGTGCAGACAGCATACGATATCTACCGGATTGAAGTGAGTTGCGTTTGCAAGAGCTGCACGTGCGAACATGTCAGCGGTATTGATCTGAACGCTCTCAAGAACCTGAAGTGATGTTGATCCGTCTTTCTCTGAGATGATGAAAGGACCGCCACCTGGCTCGCCCTGGTTCTTAACCATACCTGCAACACGGATCGGACGGTTGAGCTTCTCGCGAAGAGCCTCTACCCTAGCCTTGCATGTAAGAGCCTCCGGCATCTTGATGCAGAGATTCTTCTCGAGATATGCCTCTACCTCATCGCAAAGAGCCTGCACATCCTCTCTCTGATATACATCCTCGTCACCGATCTTTCCGTATGCAGGAACATCAACTCTGAGATCTGGCATATAATCGCCTGTAAGCTGATCAAAATCACGAAGATAGCCATGAAGCACGTCACGAAGCTCAAGAGCCTTGCCAAGCAACACCTTCTTCCATGTTGCAGTTGCAGGAAGGAGTCTCTCATGAGCTACGTTATCGATATTCTTGATTGAAACAACCTCTTCCTCGATCTTATTGAGATTGTAGATAAGGGCACCGTGACCAGCCGGACGGAAAAGAAGAGAATCAGTCTCTGTTCTGAAAGGCTTATTCTCCACATCAACAGCAACTGTGTCTGTAGCCTTATCCTGGAATGTGAACGAGATATTGTACTTAACGCCGTACTTCGCCTCATACTCAGCCTTTACAGCAGCGTAAGCCTCCTCGAAAAGATGCTGATGTTCTGGTGAAATTGTCACAACAAGGTTTGCAGTACCATCTTCATTTCTCATATAGTCCTGAGCCTCTACAAGGTGCTCTGCGAATGCTGTACGGATCTCACCGTCAGTATATTTGTGGAACTTGAGGACACCCTTAGGTTTTGCGCCATATCCAAGACCCTCATCAGTCAAAGTCTTAGAAAGAACTGACTGGCGGTATTCAGGACACTTGCATGTCTGCTCGCCAAAGAGCTCAGGAGTATAGAATGCAAAATCCTGAATCTTGTCAACGAACTTTGCAGCCGGTGCATCATCAGCAAGCTCCTTGCCTGCCTTAAGGGCATCAAGACCGCTGAAAAGATCCTTGAACATACGTGAAGCAGCTCCAGAAGCCGGAACAAACTTACACTTGCCATTGATCTGAGCCGCCTCATAGTACTTTACTGCAGCCTCTACAGCAGCCTCGTCGAGTACCTGGATACCCATTGCAGGAGTTGCCGGAGCAACGATCTTGAGCCAAGGGAAACCTTTGCGGAATCTTTCAACCTGCTCTTCTACAGTCTGCACAGACGAGCCTCTCTGCTCAATCTGATTGATGTCTTCTTTTGTAAACATAATGTGTTATTGATTATTGGTTAATTATTCTACGTATATCTCTCTTCTGTATTGGTAAGCTGCACGAAGCTTTTCAAATCCCGATGGATTCATCCTCAGACGGAAATCATCCGTAAATATAGGATAATTATATTGGAATACAGCAGCAATCTCACCATGATTCTTGCCTTTGAGATCCAATAGAATCGGCTCATGGCCTTCTTCCTGATCCTGAGGCTTGTAATAACGTAAGGCACGAATGCCTAAATGTCTTGCTACAGCACGCACAGCCATGATTGTTGCATTCTCCTTTCCCTGATATGAATAACCTGCGATATGAGGAGTCGCAATATCTGCCAGATCCAAGAGATCTATATTGATATTGGGTTCATTGCACCATGTATCTATGACTATAGCGCCTAATTTCGGCGACGCGGTAATAAGCGCATCCTCGTTAATCACCTCACCCCTGGCTGCATTGATGAAGATAGCTCCAGGCTTCATCAATGCAAAGAAGGTCTCGTCTGCCATACCGCGTGTATTTTCATCAAGCGGCACATGCATGGTGACCACATCGGAATTCTCAAGAAGATACTCAAGAGAGCAGAATCCTTCAGGGCCTTCTGCTGCAGCACGAGGAGGGTCGCAACGCAGTACATTGAATCCAAGATACCTGGCAAGGTCATCTATCTTCGAACCCACATTTCCGACACCTACTATTCCGAAAGTCGCATCGTCAAGCTTGATACCTTTTCTGGCAGCAATTCCATATACGGCAGAGAAGACATACTGCATCACTCCTCCGGCATTGCATCCTGCAGCATTGGCAACCTTGATTCCGTGCGCCGCACAATACTCCAGATCAATATGGTCTGTTCCGATGGTCGCTGTGGTCACCATCTTCACTGAAGTACCCTCAAGCAGGTCTGCATTGCATTGAGTGCGTGTTCGTACTATCAGCACATCAGCGTCCATGACATCGTCTCGGACAATCTGATCTCCTTTCTTGTAAACTACTTCCCCATAAGGCTCGAAAACACCTTCGAGGAAAGGGATATCAATATCTGCTACAATCTTCATATTATCTCAATACCAATGTTTTGACACAATCACCTTTTTTCTCCCAATCCCAGATGAACAATTCATCCTTCTTAAGATATTCATTAACGCCTTTGAGTATAAAATCCTTCTGGAAATACAGCTGGTTCCTGACTATAGAAGAAGACAAGGTGCAGTAAAGAGTCGAATCAGAGAAATTCACTCCAAGGGTATATCGTGAGGCACCGGAAACAGTATTCCACGCTTCTTCTATTCTTTCACGGTTCAGTCCGGCAGAAAGACGCATCTCACGGATGAACTGCTTGACCAATTCATCCATTCCCACAGCTTCCTGTCTGCGCATCTTGTTTGTTCTTCCGTCGTAAGCCATCTCAACTATATTCTCGTAAAAGTACCTGCCGCCGTCTCGAAATAGGCACGATCCTGAGTCAATGCATCCACTATGCCTGACATTCGCACCTTGTTGCTGTCTGTAATGAAAATCTGTCCGAAATCGCTGCCAGACACCATCTGAAGGAGATTTGAGATTCTTCCCATGTCCAGTTTATCAAATACATCATCAAGCAGAAGTATTGGCGCGAAACCATAATTCTTCTTCATGATCTCATACTGTGCGAATTTCAAGGAAACCAGAAACGACTTCTGCTGGCCCTGGGATCCATGTCGACGGAGAGGATAACCGTTCATCTTGAAGATGAAGTCATCACGCTGAATTCCGGCAGTAGTATATTTCAATATTCTGTCCTTGTCATAAGATGCTGCGAAAGTCTGATCAAGCGGACCTTTAAAGAGGTCAGACTCATACTCTATATCCACAATTTCAGATCCACCTGAAAGAGCCCTGTAGTATTCCGCAACAACAGGTTTGAGGTCTTCGATAAACTTAAGACGCTTTTCATGGATGGACTGAGCCAATCCTGCCATGCGGATATCCATGACTTCAAGGAAAAGCCTGTCAAGGTTTTCCTCTTTAAGCATCTTGTTTCTCTGCTGAAGAAGTTTGTTGTACTGCTGTAGTGCAGACATATATTCAGAATCCATCTGAGACAACACTGCATTGACAAAACGTCTGCGCTCATCTCCAGACTCGCTAACCATGGATATGTCTGAAGGAGAAACTATAACGATAGGCAGAACTCCGATATGCTCGGATACACGCCCGTATGGCTTGTCATCCCTGCGTACTTTCTTCTCCCCCTTCGAATTCATCTTCAATGCAAAACGACTTGAAAGACCGTTCTCCATCCTGTAAGTTCCCGAAACAGCCAGCTCATCGGTGCCATGTCGGAAAGTGAAGCGATCTGACGTTGCAAAAGCACTTTTTGTCATTGACAGATAGTAGATTGCATCCAGAAGGTTTGTCTTTCCTTCACCATTGTTTCCGCTGATGCAATTTATATTTGGAGAGAACTCCAGTTCCTGAAGTTCAATATTCCTGAAATCGGAAATGACTATTTTCTCTAAAACAGGCATACTTACATTAAATGTTCGACAAGTATCTTAACACCAATACCGACAAGGACAAGACCTCCCACTAATTCAGCCTTTGACTTGTATCTGCAACCGAATAGATTACCAAGTCTGACTCCCAATGCGGAAAAGGCTCCTGTCATAAGTCCTATCACAAGAATCGAAACCCATATATCTGCATTGAGCAGAGCAAGCGACACACCTACTGCCAATGCATCAATACTTGTTGCTACTGCAAGAGCGAACATTGTCTTTGTTGAAAAATCCGCATCATAGTCACACTCCTCGTCTTTTCCAAAGGCTTCCTTTATCATCTTCCCTCCTATTATCGCAAGCAGAACAAAAGCTATCCAATGATCGAAATCCGCAACCACATCAGCAAAACTGACACAAAGGAAATATCCGATCAGAGGCATCAAAGCCTGAAATCCACCAAACCACACCGCAGCTGTCAGTATATGCTTCGGCCTAAGCCTACGCACTGAAAGTCCTTTGCAGATTGAGACCGCAAAGGCATCCATCGAAACCCCGACAGCGATAATTATGAGTTCAATCCAGCTCATTCCTAAAAGTCAACGTCAAGACGTCCTGCCTTCAGTCCCCATTTTCCATCCTGCACGATCACAACATCCTCTCCATCGAGATCCTTCACAAGGACTTTATCTTTAAGTTTTGTATGTGAATGACCACCGACGATCACATCTACATTGCGTGTCTGAGATGCAAGCTCAACGTCTGTATATGGCTCACCATCAAAACCAAGGTGAGACAGACAGATCACAAGATCGCATTTCTTCTCGTTCTTCAGATAGTCTGTATATTTCTGAACACATGCAGCAGGATCCTGAAACTGCAGTTGGGCTGCAATACGTGAATCCACAACATCAGCAACGTTGGCAAGCACACCAATTATTCCGATCTTAAGGCCTCCCCTCTTGACAATCGTATAAGGCTTCACATAATCAGCGAGAGGTGTTGCCGAAAAATCATAATTGGCACACACAACCTCAGATTTCAGGTTATTCAGACGCCTTGCGAGAGCTTCCATACCGTTATCAAACTCATGATTACCAAGAGTTACAACATCATATCCTGTTGCATTGAGAACTTCGATCTCCATATTGCCATCAAGTTCGGTAAAATATGAAGTGCCCTGACTGAAGTCCCCGGCATGAAGGAGGAGAACATTCTTCTTTCCAAATTCCGCACGGACCTCATCCACGTATGCTGCAGTCTCGATGACTCCTGCATGACCGGCATTCTTGCCTGAACGCTCAGGGTCTATGTGGCTGTGGGTATCATTCAGATGCAGGATCACAAGATCCTGTGCGTTGATTGCCGCAGAAGAGAAAGCGGCAAGAGCAAATATGGTAAGTAATAGTTTCTTCATGACTACTTGATTATCGTTACTCTACCGTCAGTCTTATACTCAAGCGACCTGCCTGCTGCAGTCTCGGCATACACATGTTCCAGGACAGCATCAATAACGTTCACATCATGATACTCGACCATGTTGAGTGCATCCTTTGCCAAAAACAGTCCGTCACCTCCATTAAGCAGGAATGAGACCGTAGTCACTCCGTATACCTTATCATCATCCAAAGGCTCACCACCTACCTCAATAGACTCGATCTTGCCATCCTTCGCAACGACGCGTACTCCTCCAAGTACCTGGAATCGGCCTGCGGCCATCTGATCAAGAATCGATCTTATCGTACTGCCCTTATGTTCAAGATAAACGAGATAGTTTTTGAACGGAAACATCGAGAGGAGGTCGTCAAGGATGACATCACCCTGAGGCATATCAGCTCTGATACCACCAAAGTTTGTCACACCAATATGTACCTTCTTGCCTGAAATAGCCTCAGTCTTGGCAATCATGATATCGATAAGCCAGTTTGAAAGCTCACTTTCGGGATATCCTTTGTCCCAACTACCGGTAGAATGTGCCACAACATCCTTTACTCTGGCCATCTTTGGCTGGGCTGCAAGCACTGCTTTAGCAGTCTTGGCTGCAGCCGACGATTTCTTATGCCTTGTACCGTTTGGAGCGACATAAGTCTTTCCGTCGAAGAATCCTATCGACTCCTTGACATTCTCTTTTGAAGGTGCCGTACATCCTGTCCTGCTGCCGTCTATCTCTGCAGCCGACCATTCATACTCCTGCGCAGAAACCGTCATGCAGCAGAAGGCAAGAGCTGCGGCAATAAATATTGAACGTTTCATGATTATTTCTGTTTAAGCCACTTCCAAAGATCCTGGAACGATGTTTTCTTACCAAACATAAGGATACCGATCTTGTAGATCTTGGCTGATGCCCATCCGCAGATGATGAATGTTCCCACAAGAAGACCGATTGAAAGCGCCAGCTCCCAACCTGGTACTCCGAACGGAATACGTGCAAGCATCACAATTGGAGAAGTGAACGGAATCATTGATCCCCAGAACACAACCGGACTCTCAGGTGCCTTGAATGCATAGAATGCGATGAAGAAGGCAATCATCAGAGGCACTGTCACCGGCATCTGCAGCTGCTGCGTGTCCGCCTCGTTTTCCACTGCCGAGCCGATTGCTGCAAAGAATGATGCATAGAGAAGATAACCGAGAATGAAGTAGATTATGAATCCGAAGATCAGCATTCCCCAATCAAGACTCTTAAGAGTAGTCATTATTGCTGACATCTGGCCACCATCCTGCGCAGGCTGAGTCTCGATCTGAGGCATCTGAGGCATCATATTCATCGAGTCACCGTCAACTCCAAGGCTTTCAGTCATCTGGTTCATCTGCTCTGTCTGAACAGTTGCGGAATCAACGACAGCATCCATATTGATAACATGGGACAGACCGAAAACAATTGCTGCAGTCAGTACAACCCAAAGCAGGAACTGAGTTATTGCAACACAAGCCACACCTATGATCTTGCCGAACATAAGCTCTGTCGCCTTCACCGAAGACACAAGCACCTCCACTACTCTGCTGGCCTTTTCCTCAATCACGCTCTGCATCACCATTCCTGAGAACATCATGATGAACAGGTAGATGATCATCGCAAGTACCAGAGAAGCAATCATATAAACCTCTGGTGATGATTCTTCTACATTTCCTTTATCATCTACAGTATATGAGATGACAGGCGCAGTATATTCAATCTCAGACATTATCTGCTTGAGATCTTCCTGACCATACTGCTCAAGTCGATAATCCTCCACAGCCTCGCTGATCTGCGCAGATATCGCAGACTTCATATCCACGCTTATAGGCTTCTGCGCATAGGCCTGAACAACTACTGAAGCAGAATCAATAGGCAGGACGTGAAGCATGATCTCGTGTTCTGCCGATGACAACTGCTGTCTCAGACTGTCCACATTGCTTCCGGTGCAGTCAATGAAATCAACAAGCTCAGCATCCTGCAGACGCGACATCACAATGCCGCTTTCGTCCACAACCGCAACTTTCTTTAGGTCTTCCTGTGTAAAATTCATGATAATGGCAGGAAGAAGGCACACTGCTGCAAAGAAGATCGGTCCAAGGAATGTTATGAGAAGGAATGATTTCTTTCTGACGCGGGTCATGTACTCGCGCGAGATGATGGTCTTTATGTTTCTGAGTTTCATAGCTTATTCCTCCCCTGTCACTAACTTGATGAATATATCGTTCATTCTCGGAACAAGCTCCTTGAATGAGTTCACTGTCAATCCCTGAGCGATTATTTCCTTGATGGCATCATTTGGAGTGGCTCCTTCCTCCAAAGCAAGTACCGCTGTGTGTCTTCCGGACTGGTCCACATCTGAAATCACCTTGAATACTCCACGCTCCGACTTGACCTCATGAGATGATGTGTAGACAAGCTCGACGTTGTTGTTTCCGTATTTGCGACGGATCTCATCCACACCACCTGTGATGACCACATGCGACTTGTTGAACAGAGCGATGTTGTCACACAGTTCTTCCACAGACTCCATGTTGTGAGTCGAAAGGATGATGGTTGCACCCTCGTCCTTGAGTCTGAGAATCTCCTCACGGATGACCTGAGCATTCACTGGGTCAAATCCCGAGAACGGCTCATCGAGGATAAGAAGAGATGGTTTATGAACAACAGTTGTTATGAACTGAACCTTCTGTGCCATACCCTTTGAAAGTTCTTCGACCTTCTTGTCCCACCAGCTCTCAATGCCGAATCTCTTGAACCATGTGATGAGCTCAGCCTTCGCTTCCTTTGAGCTCATTCCCTTGAGCTGAGCGAAATACATTGCCTGATCCCCTACGCGCATCTTGCGATAGAGTCCTCTCTCCTCCGGAAGATAACCGATCTTCTCAACATCCTCCTGAGTGATAGGACGGCCGTCAAAAAGTATTGTGCCGCCGCTTGGAATGGTTATACGGTTTATGATTCTTATAAGCGTTGTCTTTCCCGCACCGTTTGGTCCGAGAAGACCGAATATCTTGCCTTTCGGGATCTCCAGCGACACATGATCAAGCGCCACCTTCTCTCCGAAGCTCTTGCAGATATCTTTACATTCAATGATTCCCATATTATAAATTCAGTAATTTTGCTGTTAATTCCACCATAAGTTGAGCATCAGTAGCCTCACCTACCTCACCGCCCTTTCCTTTGAAATCATATTCCTTCAGGAGTGCTATCGCCGCCATTGCCTTCTTCACAGGGTAATTGCGCACCGCTGTGTCGTATTCGGACATGAAGTATGGATTCACACCCAGAACCTTCATCTTCTGATCATTTGAAGGGTGCGGATCAGACATCAACAGAGCGCCATACTTCAAGATCCTGTAATAATGCGTAAACAAGGCACTTACCGCCATCGGCATGGCAAATTTTGCTGCAGATCCGATGTATGCAGCTATCCTCAATGCCTTGGCTGAATTCTTGAACGACAGTTCCTTTGTGAGTTCGAAGATGCTGAACTGACGGCTGATGCCTACGTTCTTCTCGATGTCCGTTGCGCTGACGTTCGTTGTGCCTTCGGGCAGATTCTTAAGCATCTTGACTGTCTCGATGGCTATTTTATTCAAGTCAGTACCGGCATACTCTGCAAGAAGGGCTGCAGCATCAGGGGCTATCTGGAGCCCTTTTGTCTGATAGAACATACCTATCCAGCGAGCCACCTCATAATCTCTGAGCGCCTGAGAGTCAACTACAACTCCCATTTTCGAGACTGTCTTGTACAATGATTTTCTCTTATCAGCTGACGCACCATGCATTGCAATCACAAGCACGGTAGACTCAAGAGGATTCTGACAATATATGGCAAGTTCTTCGATTCCCTTCATCATCTGAGCCTCCTTCACGACCACTAACTGACGCTCGGCGAACATCGGATATCTACGTGCCGCCGTAATGACTGCATCGGCGTTTACGTCAGCGCCATAGCATACTGTCTGATTGAAATCCTTCTCACTCTCGTCCAGGCAATGCTCCATAATCGCATCGCACACCATATCAACATAATACGGTTCATCTCCCATTAGAAGATAAACCGGCTTGAAGACACCCTCACGGGCATCTTTCACAATCTGTCTGCACAGAGAATCCGTATCTTGAAATCCTTTTGCCATAATCATACAAAGATAATAAGATTTCTCGACTTCGCTCGAAATGACATACAAAAAAATGGTGCAGAGGTTATCTGCACCATTTTTTGCTATTCTGCTCTTTTTTCCTTTACCTTTACCAGTTTCTCCTTCAGGATGTCTGCGCAGTCAACTACTGCATCTTCGCAGGTCTTTGCATTCTTCTCTACAACGATTGTGTTGCCAGGAATGCTCACCTGTACCTTCACATTCTTGTTGTCATGTTCTGGAAGTAGTGACAGCGCTACATCAACAGCTGTAACAGCGTCATAAAATTTCTCAAGTCTCGAGAATTTCTTCTCTACGAAGTCCAACAGTTTAACATCTGCATTGAACTTGATCGACTGCACTCTAATCTCCATGTTTACCTCCGTTTTTAGCCCTTGGGTGGGCGGTTTGATAAATATTCTTCAGTCGGGCAAAACTGCTGTGAGTATAGACCTGTGTCGTCGCGAGTGATGAGTGTCCGAGCATCTCCTTTATCGAATTCAGATCTGCTTCTTCATTCATCAGCTCCGTGGCCAGCGAATGTCTCAAAACATGCGGAGACCTGCGTCCCGTTATGCCCTTGACATCCCCCAATTCACGTTTTACCGTCCTATCGACGTATGCCGGATACAATCTGTTTCCGGAGTAGGTCATCAGAAGCGGTGATTTCAAAGATCTCTCCTCGCGGGTCAGTGCCTCAACTGCTTTCAAATATAATAAAATTTCTTCACACAGCGAAACAACAAGCGGAATTTCTCGCATTTTGTTTCCTTTTCCTACCACCCTTACAACTTTACGACCAAAATCCACGTCTCCGACATTCAGAGATATCAGTTCGCTACGGCGCAGACCGGTACCGTACAGCATGGAGATTATAAGTCTTGCAAGACGGTCATCGTAGAGTTTCTTACCAGCTGGCGTATCAGGTATTTTCAGAAATTTATTCAGGTATAACTCTGAAGCATTGATCTCCGTATCTTTGAAATACGTCTCAAGAGAGTCATTCTTATAGAAGTGCGGAAGGCGCTTCTCCACCTTAGGCTTCGGCACCAGACGGACAGGGTTTGACTTCATCAGACCTTCCTTCACAAGGAAGCGGCAGAAGCCGCTCAAAGCAGACAGATGCATGCAGACAGTCTTGGATGAAATACCCTCCTTATCCATGAGATGGACTTCATAAGAACGGATCTCGGAAGGAGTAAGCGATTCGATCAGCTGAGCATCGGAAACATCATCAGTACCGTATGCCACGACCGCATAGCGCCTTACCACCTCTTCATACAGCTGGACTGTCCTAGGCGAATACCGCTTGACACTACGAACGTACGTTATGTATCTGTCTATGATCATTTTACAGGAAACATACCAATTTCAGCGGCTTTTGCGCGCATGAATGCGTCTGCTGCCTCAAAAGAGTTCTCTATCTCGCCGTCGAGAATGGCGTTCTTGACCTGTTCCTTAAGCATACCGATGGTATTGCAAGGCTCGATGCCGAAAAGATCCATCACATAGTCTCCTGTGATAGGATTCTTGAAATTTCTGATCGCATCTTTTTCCTCGACTTCCACGAGCTTCGCCTTTACAAGCTCGAAGTTTGCGTGCAGTCGGGCCACCTTCTTTGGATTCTTGGAGGTGATGTCGGCATTGCAGAGAAGCATCAGGTCATCAATATCGTTTCCTGCATCAAAAAGAAGCCTTCTGACTGCAGAATCCGTAACCTCATCAGTAACAAGCGCAATAGGTCTAAGATGCAGTCCCACAAGTTTCTGAACATATTTCATCTTCTCATTCAGAGGCATCTTCATAGACTGGAATATCTTTGGAATCATCTTCGATCCTACTACTTCATGCCCATGG
>JAZOPY010000068.1:0-27217 GCA_045655825.1 Candidatus Cryptobacteroides sp.
AGCGTTACCTGATGTTCCCGATACGCTTACATTGTACTCCTGACGGAGAGAGTTGTGATAAGTCTCATCCATCCAATTGTCTGGTGTAAGAAAATATGACTGACCGTTATAGTCAACCAAGCGGCCAAGAACAGCATTCGGATTAAGTCTTCCGTTCAGACCTATGAAAGCCTCACCTTCCGGAACATTGAACACCTGATAGCCGAGACCGCCATCCGCAGCCGGACCAGTAATATTCTGGTTTGCAAGGATATGAGCCTCATAGTCTGACTTACCCATAGCATTGACATAGTAGTTCTTGAGGGCAGAGAAATAAGCCTCATAATACTGACCAGGTTCAGTAATATAGTCATAGTTCTTGAGCGCCTTGGTGTTAAGACCCCACTTGGCGTCAACAGAGACTTTTGCCTCGCCGAGTTTCGCCTTCTTTGTGGTGATCATGATGACACCGTTGGCACCACGCGCACCGTAAAGGGCATTCGAAGCAGCATCCTTAAGGACTGTCATCGACTCAATGTCGGCAGAGTTAAGGTTGTTCATGTCACCGCTGTAAGGAACACCGTCCACCACATAAAGAGGAGCAGTTCCTGCATTGATGGAGCTGACACCACGGATCATGATGGAAGGAGAACTTCCAAGGGATCCTGACGATGTGGTCATCTGCACTCCGGCAACCATACCTTCAAGGGCACGGGTCACATCCGAAGACTGGGTCTTCTGGATGTCCGAAGACTTGACCACCGTAGCAGAACCCGTGAAGGATTCCTTTGTGGCTGTACCGAAGGCCACTACGATTGTTTCTTCAATCATCTCGGTATCAGGAGCCATCATCACATCGATAACCGCCTGTGACGATACAGAAACCTCTGTCTCCTTATAACCTACTGACGAAAATATAAGGACTCCATCTGCAGGGACTGAGATTGAATAGATACCGTCGGCATCTGTCATTCCTCCGACCATCGTACCCTTAAGCTGAATTGCAGCAAAAGGTACAGGCTCTCCTGTAGACGAATCCTTGACAGTTCCAGTCACTGTCATGTTCTGGGCATAGGCCCCGAACGACAGCGTCATAAGCAGAACTGCAAGTAGAATCTTTAGTTTTGTCATGAGTTAACCAGTTGTTTATAATACATCAAGCAAATATACACTTTTATTGCATATTATGAACAAGTTAGCAACAATTTTTTAATGGGCGCACCATAAGCAAAAAAGACGGCCGGAAAACCCGACCGCCTTCTGATATCATAAAGCCCCATTCTCTAGAATGAATAACCTACTGACAAAGCCAAGGTGTTCTTCATGGCACCTGATGCAACCAGATAAGCTACGTCAAGTTTTACGCCTGCAAACTTAGCTCCGAGACCTACTGAAGCAAATGAAGGAATGACTGTATTGCCACCGTAGCGGTAACCAGCACGAGCACAAACAAGGTCATTGAAAGTATACTCAGCACCAACTGAAGCAGCGAAACCGCCTTTGAAGAAATAATCAGCATCCAAAGACACATCTATACCGTGCTTCTGTGCGAAAGTCTTCTCATAACCGACGCCCAATGCAACCGAAGCTGGCAAAGAGAACTTCACACCTGTGTTGGAAGTGATGCCTGTTCCGAGGTTGGAAACGCCAAGCGTAGCCTTTATGTCAGATATTTTAGTCATCAGGAAAACATCTGCTGTCAATGCACCATCGAGGTGATTCTTGGCAAGCGTATTTGTCGCATAACCTACATTCACTCCAAGAGAGAGAACAGGCATGAAACGCCAAGCCAGACCGGCATTGATATGCATATCCTTTGGCGTGAACTTGCCGCTGACAGCACCTGATTCGTTTGTTATATCATAGGCCTGGTTCATGCCATACAGAAATCCGACAGCAACACCAAACTTATTGTTCACGTTGAAAGCAGCTCCCGCATTGATCGCGTTGCTGCTCACAGCAGACGGCTGCCACATTGCGTAACCGGCAGACACGTCAAACTTTGATTCAGAGAAAGGAATTGCAGCGGCATTTGAGAAAGACGCATTGGCAATCGAGCCTGTCTCTGTAAGGTTTGTTCCTGCCTTTCCAAGGCTTGCTGCATCATAATCTGCAGCCGTAAATGGAAGGGCCTGCGCTCCTGCAAGTGCAGGGAAAAGGAGCATGAGGGCTCCAGCTATATAAATAATCTTCTTCATGTCACTAGAGCTTTACAATGTTCTTCTTATACTCCTTTCCGCCGAAAGTCACCTTGACGGCGTATGTTCCAGGGGCACAGTTGGTCATATTGAATCTTGCTGGCTCCTGTGCGCTTACCTGTAAAGTTTCATGAATCATGACCTTACCGGTCGAGCTTGTGATAACGATCTCTGTCTGTGCGAGATCCATTGTAGCTACATAGAGATAGTCCTTCACAGGATTAGGATAGAGCGACAACGGATCAGAAGGATCCTTGACAGTCACCTTGAAGCTGAACGTAACCTTCTCGTTACGAGCATCCTTGGCAACAACTGTTACGTCGGCTGTACCATAGCCAAGAGCTGTACCGATAAGTTTGTCACCCTTGGCAACAATATGTGCCAATGTCGGGTTTGAGATAGTTACGTCATACTTGAGCTGCTCAGGGTCACGGTCAAAAACGTATTCTGTCATGTCGATGGTAAACTCACGTCCCTTTGCAGTAAGGAGGACATTCTCGATCTCCTTTATTTTCTCAGGTGCGCTGTTTTCTCTGATAGTATAAACCACGGGAACTGTAGTAGACATGCCAAACTCGTCGGTTGCTGTCAGCTTAGCTTCATATGTTCCAACCTCAGCGTCTGCTCCATTGATTACAAGACGCCAGTTTCCATCGATATTGCGCTCGAAAGTCTCAGCATCCGAAGCACTCTCGTGTCTGATCTCCACCTCATGATCATCTGGATCAACAATCACTACAGGAACATTGACAGTCTGAGATGAGAGAATCGAAATTTCACCTTCAAAGTCGATGGTGATCTGCGGTGCGTGATTCTCTGTGGTAGTAGCGACAACCAAATCTGTTGCAGCAGAATAGTTTCGTCCATAAGAATACGCAAGCATCTTAATATAATACTGTTTCTGGAACTCAGTCCTTGCTACTGTGAACTCAACCTTTTCACCAGAACTAACTCCAGGGACGCATGTAGCGAAGCCTACGCCATCAAGAGAATTAGGCGTAGCATTCTGGACCCTATTCCTGTCAGCACCATAAATCACGAGATAGCCATAAGCTGCCTTGCCATCTTCATCCTGGGTGGCAGTCCATGTCAGGTCGAGATTGTTTCCACGACCGGATGCCTGAAGATCGGTTACAGCTGCAGGAGTCTTATCGTTACCATAAACGAAAGCACCATAAGCATCTACGAGAGGTCCGATCTTGTTGAACTTTGAGATTGCAGCCTGGTTTGCACTGCTAAGGATCTTCTCCTTAAGCATTTCATTGGTAAATCCAGGACCGCCGAAATAAGAAACCAAAAGGGCAGCAACACCAGAAACATGCGGACAAGCCATTGAAGTTCCGCTGAGGTTTCCATACTGATTGCCCGGGAGAGTACTCAAGATAGAAGAACCCGGGGCACAAATATCAACCCAATCTCCGAAGTTTGAGAATGAAGACTTTGTACCGTCCTTAGCAACCGAACCTACAGCAATAACCTTCTCATACTCGGCTGGTGCGCCATTTTCAATAGCATCATTACCGGCAGCAAAAATCACGATACCACCCTTCATAGGAGAATTTGGAAGCTGATTTCCATTATTGTCACAGCCGGCATACTTGATAAAATAGTCTACAGCTGCCTTATCTGAACCAAGGATGCTGGCATTCATCGCTCTTGTATACTCTTCGCCAGTCAGCTGACCGTCGCCGTCAGTATCATAGTTATATCCCCAGCTGTTCTGTGAGATTACTGCTCCATTATCAGCAGCAGTCTTAATGGCAGTTGCGCTGGATCCGCTGGTTCCGCTTCCGTCAGGGCCGAAGATCTGGCTGGACATCAGCTTGACACCAGGTATTCCCTTTGCCTTATCACCTCCGGCGATACCAGCAACACCCTTACCATTGTTGCTTACTGCTGCAATAGTTCCGGCCACGTGTGTTCCGTGATTACCGGCCTCGATATAAGTGTTGCCGTAAACTGCATTATAGTGACCTGTTGACAGACAGTTGCCGACAAGGTCTTCATGTTTAAGATCGATTCCAGTATCTACAACTGAAACGATAACCTTTGAATCACCTGTTGTGAATTCGTTCCACACAGGCTTCACATTGATGTCAAATCCAGGATTTGAAGTGTTGTACAATCCCCAAAGATCCGACGAGAGGTCATTGAAGTCATTGATCTTGATCTGCATGACTGGCTCGAAGGTATCCACTCCAACTACGCCCTCAAGGCTGGTCTGAGCCTTGGTGAGAGTAACATCCTGAGAGTATTTCACTACATACCAACGATGAAGACCTTCTTTTCTGGTACGCTCCTCGAATTCGCCTGCATGAGGGAAAAGTCGGTACATCTGAGTAATACCAAGCTCTTCCAATGCAAGGTTCATTCCCTGTGACTTTGTAACAAGAGTTCCTTCTTCGGCAGCCTCTTCAAGGAGAGCCGCCATTTCCTCACTTAGGTAAACGCGGGCCTCACCGCTGACAAAGTTGCCAGCCTCTGCTGGTACATCCGCAGAATTATCCGGTACGACCGGCAAAACCTCCTCTCTCGTACAAGAGAGCAAGACAGCTGCCGTCATTATGGCAGCAAGACAATGCTTCATAAAATAAGTTTAAATAAAGTTTAAAAGGTGGGCGGCCCGAAGACCGCTCACCTCAAATATAGATGTTAGTGGATACTACTCTTTTGTAAATACTGCGCCACCCAAGTAGATTTCATAGAATCCGCCACCGCTTGGTGTATAAGCTCCGAAGGCATTGAGCTGCACAAGGGTACCGTCCGCCTTCAGTTCGAAACGTGCGTGATCGTAAGAGTCAGCTGAATTTGGATCTGGTGCATTGAATCCAAGGAGTACTACATCAGAATATCCACATGGCTGCTCAGCATATACCACGAGCGTTTCTCCATCTACGTATGCAGAGAAATCAGGATTTGCTCCTGCAGCTGAAACGAAGTAAGGGTTGATACCACCACTGACGATGAGGTCAGTAAATGGATCGCCTTCTGGATCAGCAGATACAGTAAATGTAGTTGCTGCTTTTGGCCAGTTACCGAAGAAACCTGTCATTTCACCAGTCCACTTGCCGATGAAGCGAGCGAGTGGGTGGTTGACATCCTCGATATTCACCTTGGTCTGATTGATGATACCAACATTAACACCGTTTGTTGCGCTTGCGATTGAAACTGTAAAGTCCTTATTTCCTGTGAACTCCTCCTTGAAAGTATCAAAAAGCTTGATAACCACGTCAAGAGAATCAGTCTCACCTGAGAAGTTAAGGATACCGTTTACAGGTGTAATCACCTCATAATCAATACCTTCCTTAGCCTTACCCTCTGCTACATTTACAGTGATCTGTACGTCAGATCCTGTAGCGTTCTGGATGAGTACAGGAAGCTTGATCTCGCCAGCTGTTTCAGAAACAGAATATGAAGCGCCATACATAGTCGCATAAGCCTCAAACTCATACTCTACCTTTCTGTTGCATGATACAGTTGAAAGAAGAGCAACTGCAGCTGCGACAAATAAAATTATATTTCTTTTCATTTCTTTACTGTTTTAAAAATTACTCAGCACTATAACCTGGGTTCTGGACGAGAGCAGGAGAGATCTTGATCTCATAGCTTGGGATTGGCCATACAAGTGTATGAGCATCCGCAGCGAGGTCTCTACCAGTAAAGTCAGCTTCTGGATTATTCATAACGATATTCTCAGCTGCCTTCTGTGCAGGTCTTGCAGGAAGACCATCACCCCAACGCTTGATGCAGTTGATTCTCTGACCCTCACCTACAGTCTCTCTCATCCACTCGAGCTTAACTGCTTCCATGATGTCACCAGTTGTGTCACCTGCTCTACGAGCGGTCTTGAGCTCACCGAGAACTCTTGCTGCTGCTGACTCATCACCATCCATTGCGTATGCCTCGGCAGCGATAAGATACATTTCAGATACTGAAAGCGGCTTGCAGTACTGCGCACCATTCTCATTGTTGCTAGTCTGGAGACTTGGAGCTCCGATAAATTTAGTAAACATTGCGATTCCTGTATGGAGGTCACCCTGAACCTTTACAGGATACATGTCTACAGGGAACCAAACCTGCTTACGAAGGTCTGAGTTTGCATATGCATTTACAAGAGTCTGAGAAGGGATGAAAAGAGGCTGGAAGAACTTGCCTTCCTCATCTGTCGAACCTACTCCTGTGAAAAGAGTACATCCTACTGAACCCTCTGAAGTTGACGCGTAAAGACGCATGATTGCCTCATCTCCTTCGTTTGCAACGAACTCAGCCTGCATCTCTTCAAGTGAAGCTGCCAGTGCATATCCTGCATCAGAATCGATAACATCCTCTGCCATCTCAGCTGCAGATGCATAGTCCTCTGTATCAAGATAGTAACGAGCCTTGATTGCCTTCACAGCGTCAAGTGTCGGAGCCTGAGCGTTGGCCTGACCGAGAAGATTCAAAGCAACACCGTTGAGTCCTACAGGACCCTCAGCACCAGCCTCCTCAAGAAGAAGCTCAGCCTCATCAAGGTCAGCGATAATCTGGTTGTAAACCTCCTCGAGAGTTGCACGAACTGGCTTCTCGAGCTGATCATACTTAAGAATCAGCGGAACGCTGAGCTGGGTTGAAGCTGTTGCTGGATCGTAGTCAGCAGAGAATGCTCTTGCAAGAGTCAGGTATGAAGATGCACGGCAGAAAAGAGCCATACCTTTGAGTACGTTTACAGAAGGAAGCAGAGCTTCAGCCTCAGCATCAGTCTCAGCCTTATCTTCTAGCATCTCACACTGCTCTATTGCAATGTTGTAGTTCTTGATTGCTGAATAATGAGATGACCAGATACCTGTAGTATAATCATCGCTGGCAAGGAGGTTAGATCCAAGCTTGTGAACGAAACCATAGTTGTTACCGAAGTCAACAGTCGCATTGAAGCACTCTGTCATCACCTCTACAGTCTGCCAATGTGAACCATAGTGCAGACCTCTATATGACGCAATGACACCATTCTGGAACTCTGCTACGTCCCTTTCGTTAAGGAGAACCAAAGTGCCATCCTCATATGTAATGGCTGTTGTCGGAGTGAGGTTAAGGTCGCATGATGCGATCATAGCCACCGACAAGCCACCGATTAGGATATTTCTAAATATGTTTTTCATAACGTATTCTTATTTAATGTCAGTCTTCTAGAAAGTCAGCTCAAGTCCGAAAAGGTACTGCTTAGAGTTACCGAGACGACCGAGTGTAAGGTTACCAGCAACCTCAGGGTCGAGACCAGAGTACTTGGTTGCTGTAAGGAGGTTACGTCCTGTAAATGTTACCTTAAGACCGCTAAGAACATTCTGTCCCTGGAGAAGTCTCTTAGGAAGCGCATACGCAACCTGAAGGTTCTTCAGACGGAGGAAGTTTGCGTTCTCATACATGTGAGTATCGAACTGCATTTCATAACCCTTAGACCAATCTGGATACTGTGCATCTGTGTTCTGTGGAGTCCAGAAGTCAGCAACTGCCTTGTGGTAGTTCTGCTCAGGGAACACATTAGGGTTTGCATAGAAGTATGCGTCGTTGTTGATGAGAGTCTTACCAAGAACGTAAGAGAAGTCAGCCTGAACTGAGATGCCCTTCCAACCTCCACCGATGCTGAAACCACCGTAGATAGGAGGAGTATATCTCATACCTGTGTTCTGTGTGAGAGAAGCCTCGTCGAACTTCTTGGTTGTCTCGTTCATTGTAGTCTCGTCTACATTCTCACCTGGCACATACCACATTGGAGCACCGTCGGCTGGGTCGATACCCGCATAGATAGGAGCGTAGAACATAACTGGCTTACCAACAACGTATGCAAGACCGTAACCTGTCATCTCCCATCTATCAAGACCGTTGAAGAGGCCTGTTACCTTCTCAGCATTGTAGTTGAATGTTGTGCTTGCACGGAGCCAATAGTCCTTACCTCTGAGGATGTCTACACCGAGAGTAACGTCAACACCCTTGTTAGAGAGCGATCCTACGTTAGCCTTAAGCGAGCTGAAACCAGTAGTATAGTTATAAGGTACGTCCATGAGCATGTCTGTTGTTGTTCTTGTATAGAACTCAACGTTAACATCGAGCATGTTGAAGAAGCGACCGTTTACACCCACTGTAAAGAGTGCCTGCTGCTCCCAAGTAAGAGCAGGGTTTGCTGGCTGGCCGAGAACCTTCAAGCTGGTATCCATGTACTTAGAAGAACCTGAGATGAGTCCGAGGTGCTGGTAATCACCGATAGAAGCATTACCCTGAGTACCGTAGCTGACCTTAAGGTTGAGGTCATTTACTGCAGATACACCATAGAGGAAATCCTCACCCTTGATCTTCCACATCGCACCGGCAGCCCAGAATGTTGCATTTCTGTTGTTTGCACCGAAACGTGAACATGCGTCGTTACGTACTGAAGCATCGAAGAAGTACTTGTCGAGGATAGAGTAGTCGAGTCTTCCGAAGAAAGAGAGGAAGCGGCTCTGGCTGAAGCCCTCAGAAACTGAGAACTGATCCTGCTTACCGTCCTGGAGGTTCATCAGACGATCATCAGTAAATCCTGCTGAAGATGCGCTGAATGAATCTGACTGGTTTGCTACACCCTCATGACCTGCGAGGAGGACAAAGTGATGAGCATCAGCAATGCTGAATGAGTACTCCAATGTATTTGTGATAGTGGCAGCATAGCCAAGACCGAATGTTCTTCTTCTATCACCTACTCCACCGCTGAAGTCAGCAGAAGGAATCAATGTATAACCATACTTAGAGACATAAGCGTCAACACCGGCACGCGATGCGATCTTGAAGTTCTTGAATGGCTCGATCTCCACGTTGAATGAACCGAGGAGGTTGTAGTAGTCAGTCTGCTGTGGCTGATTGTCGATGAGGTATCTTGTGTTGTAAGCTCCATCTGCCCACATCTTCTCAGGAACATTACCGTTCTCGTCAAGTGCAGGGATGAGAGGGTTCTTCACATAAGAAAGACCACCATAAGGGTTGTTTGATGTGCTGCCTGAGTTACCCCAGAAACCTGCACCACTTGTCTGCTCCATTGAGAATGAGATGTTCATTCCGACCTTGAGCCAATCCTTTGGACGAGCCTGAACGTTTGAACGTACAGTATATCTGTCATAGAAGTTACCGAAAGCGGTACCTCTCTGATGGAACTGAGAAGCTCCGAGCATATATGCTACCTTCTCTCCACCACCCTCTACTGAGATATCGTTCTGGAACTGAGGGTTGTTGAACTGCTGGAAGTACTTGTACCAGTCTGTATCTGCTGTCCAACCCTTGCTTGTGAACTTATCGTAGATCTGCTGAGGAGACATGATACCAGACTTGATGAGGAAGTCTGTAAGCTCTGGACCTGACATCATGTTCTCATAAAGAGTGAAGTCTGCGAGAGTTGAGATACCTGCCTGGCTTCTTACTGTCACAGACGCTCTGTTATTATAAGCACCAGCCTTTGTTGTCACATAAACGACACCGTTTGCTGCACGTGAACCATAGATTGAAGTCGCAGACGCATCCTTGAGGATAGAGATAGATGCGATATCGTTAGGGTTCATGGACATTACGGCACTGCTTGATGCCTGTACACCGTCGATGATGTAAAGAGGAGCTGTGCTTGATCCGAGGGATCCCATACCGTGAAGCTGCATAGTCACGTTGTTATCACCGGCAACACCACCAGTAGTCATGACAGAAAGACCTGCCACCTGACCCTGAAGGGCGTCGAGAGCTGATGATGAAGGAGCGTTCTTAAGCGCTTCTGACTTCACAGTAGTCACCGAACCGACCATTGTTCCGACTCTCTTTGCAGAACCGTAGCCGACTGCTACTGCACTTTCAAGCACCTCTGCATCTGTTGGAAGTTCACAGTTGATCTGCGCCTTACCGTCAGCGAGAACTTCTACTGTCTGATAACCGATTGACGAGAACACGAGAATTGCGTTCTTAGGTACAGAGATAGAGTAATTTCCATCAAGGTCGGTTGTAACACCGTTCATTGTACCCTTCTCGTGAACCGTAGCACCGATAACCGGTTCGCCGTTAGAGGCGTCAGTCACAATTCCAGTGACTGTGATCTTCTGGGCAAAAGCCACTGAAGAGATCATCACTGCTAACGCTGTGAGAAATAGTTTGATTTTTCTCATAGTAGTTACATTTTAGTTAAACATAAATATTGAATTTTTCTTTTTCTTAGCATGCTACACTACACACTAAAACCTCGGTAGTTCGAGCAAAGGGAAATTGCCCGAATCACAAAATTAAACTTTTATTTATAAAAAAACAAATGTTTACACTCTTAATGATGGCTTTTCACCATCATATTCTACACATTTGCATTACATTTTTTGAAATTATCTAGCATTCTGGTTTCAATGTTTAAGCAGATTGGGATTTTTGATTAACTTAGCCCGCAAAATACCGACAATACAAAACTTTTAAACATGAGCGATAAATCCATCAAAATATCTGCAATTTCATGCAGTCTCCTATATCTGGCAGCTTGCATGTGCTATTTTTCACCTATAGGCATTCCACACAAAATCGCCCTTCCTGTAGGACTGCTTGCCATAGCTTCGCTGATTCTATGTCCATGGCAGATAACTATGGCACTCCTTTTCTCTGCCGCAGGGGATTTCTTTGGATCGACAGACCAACTATTGCCCCAGATGGGATGCTTCGCTGTTTCGCACATCTGGTTCATCGTCTATTTCGCATTGAGATACCACAGAAAGGTAGAGCATGACCGAAAGCTGACAGACCGCGCAAAAGGCTATGTCGCAATGGTACTCTTCTGCAGCGCCGCAATATTGACCGCCGCCCTGACCCTCATCGTCCCAAAGGCTCCTGCAGGCGTTCTACGCATCGGTGTTCTCCTCTATGCATGCCTTATTTGCTCCATGCTGGTATTGGCCCTGCTCCAGCGCAGCAGTCTGTTCGCGCTCGGCGCAGTCTTGTTCGTCTTTTCAGATTTCATTCTGGCCTGGGCCCTCTTCGTCGGAGAAGTTCCAAACAGCGTCTACCTGATCATGATTCCTTATTATGGTGCCCAATGGCTGCTCTTCATCCGGTCATCCCGCTTCAAGCTGAAGCACCCGATCCGCCTGATGCGCTTTTAAACAAATAAAAAATGGAGGCAGCCTTTGAAGACCGCCTCCATTTTTATGTAAAAAGAGTCTAGAGTTCCCATGCAAGGGCTGATGCGCCAAGGATGGCAGCGTCAGACTCCTTAAGCTGAGAGTACACGAGCTCTACCTTGTTTCTCCACAATGGAAGTACGTTTGCGTTCATCGAATCGAGGATCGGCTGTGTAAGGAACTCCTTGGCACGTGCAAGACCGCCGAAGAGAACGATTGCCTCAGGTGCGCTGAATGCGATGAAGTCAGCGAAAGAGCGGCCAAGGATCTTTCCTGTGAACTCAAAGATCTTGAGAGCGAGCTTGTCGCCTTCCTTTGCTGCATCATATACATCCTTTGAGGCGATGTTGTCGAGGCTTCTGAGAACAGAAGGCTCATCAGAAAGCTCAAGCCACTCGCGTGCTGTGCGTGCTACACCTGTAGCAGACGCATAAGTCTCAAGACATCCAGTCTTACCGCAACCGCAGGTACGGCCATTGTTATGAACCGCAGCAGTGTGACCAAGCTCACCTGCAAAACCGTCGTGTCCGTATACAACCTCACCGTTAATCACGATTCCTGAACCGACTCCTGTACCAAGAGTAATCATGATGAAGTTCTTCATTCCGCGTGCTGCACCGTATGTCATTTCACCGACGGCAGCTGCATTGGCATCATTTGTAAGGGCTACAGGAAGACCATTCATAGCCTCAGAAAGAAGCTTTGAGAACTCTACTCTCTTACGACCCCAAAGAAGGTTAGGAGCATTCTCAATAGTTCCAGTATAATAGTTTCCGTTAGGAGCACCTACACCGATTCCGCGAACCTTTCCCTCTGTACCTGACTCCTTGATGAGTTTGTTTACAGCCTCAGCAAGCTCTGCAATATAAGGCTCCACTGTGTCATAAGTGTCAGTACGGATAACAGTCTGCGCGAGGACAGTTCCTCTAGCGTCTACTACACCGATCTTGGAGGTCTGACCTCCCACATCGATACCTACTACGTATGATGAATTCATTATTTGATTATTTTGATATGGTTTGTATGGATTACTTCTTAACCTTTGAACCGAACAAGCCGAACCAAAGCATATAAGCAAGGGCAGCAACAATTACCCAATAGCTTGTCATGAATCCAGCAATGTCAGCTACCGCATTCTGCACGAGTGGAAGAACACCACCACCGACAACCATTGTCATGAAGAGACCAGAAGCAAGAGCTGAGTACTTGCCAAGACCCTCAACAGAAAGGTTGAAGATAGTTCCCCACATTACCGAAGTGCAGAGACCGCAGCATACAAGCAGAAGTGCAGACAATGGAACCGCCACACCAACTACAGGCATCATTACCTCGATATGTGATGTGAAGATAGCAGCAACAACGAGGACAATAGCCGCAGCACAAGTAGCAACGAGCTGAGCCTTGCTTGATACCTTTCCGCTGATGAAGCTTGAAACGAAACGGCCTACCAGCATGAGGAGCCAGTAAAGAGCAACCACAGAACCAGCGGTCTTGGCAGCTGCATCACCTTCCTCATCTTCTGCTACAACAGATTCCTCTGCCACCTGCTCTTCAACAACAGGCTCAGTAACAGCAACTGCATCAGCTACAGTTTCCTCAGCAACAGGCTCGGCAACAACTGCATCAGTTACAGCTTCTTCAGCAGCAGCCTCAGGAGCTACAACCTCTTCAGCAACCACCTCTGTCTTAGCAGAAAGGTGCTCAGTAAGGTAGAAGTTCAGTGTACCTGGGATACCGACCTCAACACCGACATAAAGGAAGATTGCGACAACACCATAAACGAGGTGCTTGTACTTCAGAAGGCTCTTTACTGTTGCATCTGTCTTCTCCTGCTCTGGCTCTACAAACGGAATGAAAGTCAGAAGGATAAACGTGAAGGCGAACACACCCATCGCAATGTAAAGAACAGGGTTCACGTCAACAATAGCAGTACTCTTTGTCACTGTTCCGATGAGGGCACCAACGAGCATAGGAGTAACTGTTCCAACCAATGAGTTGAATGTACCTCCTACCTGAACGAACTGGTTACCTCTGTTTCCGCCACCACCGAGGAGCGTAAGCATAGGGTTAACCACGGTATTAAGCACGCATACAGAGAAACCGCTGATGAATGCACCGAGGAGATAGATGAAGAAGTTAGCCGGAAGGTCAAAGAGGGTTGCACCTACGCCGAGCTTTCCTGAAAGGAACTGCACAAACACGCCCAGGAATCCGATTGCAACACCAATAAGAGTTGTCTTCTTGTAGCCATACTTAAGGATGAGCTTACCAGCAGGAAGACCCATGAAAAGGTATGCAAGGAAGTTCATCATGTTACCCATCATACCCCATACATTCGAGCCCTCAACACCTGGCTGATTCTTCCAGATAGTTCCGATAGGGGCTGCGAGGTTGGTCACAAAAGAGATCATACCAAAAAGGAAGATCATGGTAAGGACCGCTACCCAATTGATTTTGTTCTTGTTCATTTTGATAGTTTTTATGTTAATAATTATAGATTCGTCAAAACCGCGCCTAAGTTACGAAAAAAAACAAGACCATAACCCAAAAATCAACAAATTGGGTCAAAACTTTAGTTTAAACGCACAAAAATAGCAGGGTTCCCTCCCCAAGGAACCCTGCCGTATATAAAACGAACTTAACAAATAGACACGAAAAATTTCTGATGTCTGCATGCAAAGTTAGGAATTAATATCAAAAATCCAAATACTTATTAAAATTTTCACCAAGAAAGATGCTATTTGTTAAAAATCTTAAGCCATTTCAAGCAATTACTAGGAATTTCTATACTCGGTCGGTGTCATGCCGGTACGAGCCTTGAAGAACTTATAGAACACAGACTGATTCGGGAAGTTAAGCTTATAGACAATCTCCTTGATAGTAGTGCCTGAGTATTTCAGAAGGTTCTTTGCCTCCAGAATCACATAGGAATCAATCCACTCGGGAGCGGATCGGCCTGTTGCATTCTTTATGAGTTTTGACAGATATTTTGGAGTCAGGCACAGCTTGTCTGCATAAAAACCGACATTGCGATGCTGGGTGTGATACTCTGAAACCAGCTTCATGAACTTGTCAAAGGTCACCTTGCTTCTGACAGACTGTCCCTCTTCCCCATCCTTCAAGGACGGATTGTTCCAAATACCCATAAGAACATAGAACAAAGATGTCAGTGTAGCCTGAACAGCCTCCTTCTTATAAGGGATCTCCGATCGGATCATGTCCTGCAGAAGCATCACATGATTCTTTGTAAGGTTCTTCTGCTCCTCAGACAGCATGACACAAGGAGACTCAAGCATGGAAACTCCCTCATTGAAAAGTTTCGTAACGTCTAAGCTGAGACCTTGGGAGAACTCCCTTGAGATCGCCATGCAGAAATACCTGACATCCTCCTGTACAACATCTACTATTTCGTTCACCCTGATGATGTTACCTGGCAGGTTCATGAACACCATTCCTTCCGAGACTTCAAACTCCTGCAGATTGACATTCAGACGGACCTTTCCCTTTATACAGTACATAAGCATGAAGCCGTCGATGCGACACGGATGATGAAGCGGCTTATGGGACTGCTCCAGATTCAGATCAAGCATATAGAAATCATTACCCAAGCCAAAACTAGGAGCTAAAGAAAAGAAACTCCTGAATTGCTCTAAAGAAATATTGTGCAGCGAGGTATTATCCATTGTTCTTCATTTTGTCCAGGGGACAAATATACAACAAAATCCTCTCCGGCAGGTATTTTTGCTGAAATATTTCTACCTTTTGACAATCTTATTTGATTTTCAAAAGAAAAAACGGAGCACTGCCACCAGCGCCCCGTTTTTCATTTTGACCCACTCTGTCACACATTAGAGTGATGCCATATTCATTTCGTTTACAATATTCTTTCCCTCTGGGGTATATGCAAACTCCATATTTGCCTTGTAAGCCTCCTCTACCCTTCCGCGAACGACCTTCATCGAGCTGTTGAGGAAGTGGTTCTGCTCAGTCCAAGGCTCTGGAAGCACGCATACAGCTGCAGGAAGCCATCTTTCAGGGAATGCGCCATAGAGGCGTCCACCCTTGCGGTACATATTCACCTCTTCCTGAAGAAGCTCGAGCATCTTTTCCTTAGCCTCTTTTGTCTCAGGATCAAGACCAAGTCCCTTTGCATAAGCCTTGAGCGCCTCCTTGTTCGGAGTGATCAAAGCGATAGTGTATGGGTCCTGGCTGTTGTGAAGGATTGCTCCGTCGATGTACTTGGAACTTTCCACGAGATTCTCCTCGATTCCCTCTGGAGAGTATTTCTCACCGTCAGCTGCAATAAGGAGTGACTTGAAGCGGCCCACGACATAAAGCATTTCAGCATCACGCATATAACCCATGTCACCTGTGTGAAGCCATCCGTCTACAATTGTGTCAGCAGTAGACTTAGGGTTCTTCCAGTATCCGGCCATCACGTTCTCGCCCTTGATGCAGATCTCTCCCTTCGAGCCGTATGGCTGCTCAACGCCGTCAGCATCGAGAATCTTGATCTCCATCGGAGTCACGACCTTGCCTGACGAACCGAAGATATGCTTCTGAGGAGAGTTTGCAGAGATGATCGGAGTCGCCTCAGAAAGGCCATAGCCCTGATACATCGGGATACCGATCGCATAGTAATATCTCTGGAGGTCGATATCAAGCAGCGCACCACCGCCGACGAAGAACTTCATCTGACCGCCGAGGCCTTCGCGCACCTTCTTGAAGATGAGCTTGTCAAACAGGCACATGAGCGGTTTTCTCCACCAATGCCAGAATCCGCCCTTGTTGTAGCCTTCCTTGTTGTACTTGATTGCATTGTTGAGGGCAAAATTGTACAGCCTCTCAACTGTCTTGCCGCTCTTCTTGATGGTTCCCTCGATATTCTTCTTGAAGTTCTTTGCAAGAGTCGGCACTGAAAGCATGACGTTCGGCTTGAACTCCTTGATGCTTATAGGGATGTTTCTGAGGGCCTCTTTACCGGTCTTTCCTGACGGAACTGTACCGATAGACGCTCCGTATGACATCATGGTGTAGAATCCGGCAACATGAGCGAAGCAGTGGTCAAGCGGAAGGATGATGAGCATCCTGTCTGTCGGCTCGACTCCGATGACAGAGTGTGCCTGCTCCACATTAGCCGTATAGTTCCTGTGAGTCAAGAGGATACCCTTTGGATCCGCTGTAGTTCCTGAGGTATAGCTGATGTTTGCATAGTCATCAGGCTGGATGGAACGATATCTTTCCACAAGCTTAGCCTCGTTTTCCGCGAGGAACTTGTCTCCCATCTCAATAATTTCACCGATAAAGATTTCATTATCCTGCTTGTCTTCAACTTCATCAAAAATGATGACCTTCTCAACGAGCGGACATTCAGGGAGAATCTTTCTGATCTTAGGAAGCTGGAACTTAGAGGTGATCACATATTTTGAATCTGAGTGCTTCACTCTGAATACAAGATCGTTAGCCTCCTCAAGTTTAATGGAGAGAGGTACATTTACAGCACCTGCAAAGAGAACTCCAAGCTCTCCGATCACCCACATGTCGCGTCCTTCAGAGAGGTAAGAAATCTTGTCACCCTTCTCGACTCCAAGAGCCATAAGACCGGCAGCTATTCGCTTTGCCTTGACAAGAGTCTCCGCATAGGTTGTAGGTTCCCACTGATTTGTGTCAAGGTTCTTTTCCCAAAGGAAAGGGTTCTCCGAAAACTTGGCAACATAGTTCTCAACAAAATCAATGATTGTCAATCTTTTTGTCATAGTTTTAATTTTTTATAATTGGTTAGGTTCAGTCTCTTATTCGATTATATAAACTATTCTTCGTTCTTAGGGAACAGTCCGAAAAGCTCTGCATCGATCTTGTCGATCACCTCCTGGAAATCCTCAGGACGGTTCTCGAACTTGATACGATCCACATCAAGGACAAGAAGATTGTGCTTGTAGTCCTTGATCCAGTTCTCGTAGCGCTCATTCAAACCTGTAATATAGTCGATACGTATGCTCTTCTCGTACTCACGGCCTCTCTTCTGGATCTGGCTCACGAGGTTTGGAATGGAGCTCTTGAGATAGATAAGAAGGTCAGGCGGATTTACAAGCGACATCATGAGATCGAAGAGATCGGAGTAGTTCTCGAAATCCCTTGTGCTCATAAGACCCATACCGTGGAGGTTCGGCGCAAAGATGCGCGCATCCTCGTAAATTGTACGGTCCTGGATGATGACTTCATCAAGTTTGGAAATGTCCACCACATCCTTGAAACGCTTGTTAAGGAAATACACCTGAAGGTTGAAGGACCATCTCTCCATATCCTCATAGAAGTCGGCGAGATATGGGTTGTAGTCCACTGACTCGAACTTAGGAGTCCATCCATAATGAGCGGCAAGCATCTTTGTGAGTGTCGTCTTTCCGCTGCCTATATTTCCAGCAATCGCTATATGCATATTATCTTGTTTTATTTTCGTTTATTCATTCTGTTTTCCCCGGGGATACCCTTCATCCGTCTTTCTTCTCCCTTCACCCAGCCTTCTTCGCCCTTCATCCGTCCTTCCTTCTCCCTTTCCACTGTTCTCTCTCTGCTTCCTCCCCGTCATTTCAACTGCTCTCTCCCCGTCATTCCCGGCTCGACCGGGAATCCCTGTCCTTTCCACTATTCTCCCCTTTGTCTTTTCCAATGTTCACCCTCTCCACCATTCCCTTTGCTCCCCCGTCATTCCAGCTCCCGCCTCCGTCATTCCCGGCTCGACCGGGAATCCCTTGCCCTTTCCATTGTTCTCCCCCCGCCATTCCAATTGTCCTCTCCCCGTCTTTTCCAATGTTCACCCTCTCCGTCATTCCCTTTGCTCTCCCCCGTCATTCCAGCTCTCGTCTCAGTCATTCCCGGCTCGACCGGGAATCCCTTGCCATCCGGAGCCAGTCCTCCTTGTCATCCTGAGCGCCAGCGAAGGATCTTCCCCCACGGATTTCTCCATAATAATTAGCAAACATACTAAAATTTAATGTAAATTTGTGTGTTTTAACCGATTTTTTTGAATGATACACATACAAGATTTTACCTTCAACAGCTTCCAGACGCGCTGCAGCGTGGTTTGGGACGACTCCCTTTCATGCGCCATCGTCGACCCCGGCTGCTCTTCCGACGCCGAGATCTCCGAGCTGACATCTTTCATCTCATCCCGAGGCCTCAAGCCGGTATGTATCATGTTGACTCATGGACATTTCGACCATGTCCTCGGTGTGGCGGAGCTGGCTGCACGCTACTATGTTCCGGTTTCTGCCAATGACCCCGGTTCGGTCGGATCTCCTGCCTGCGATGCCAGCGCTTCCCGCCCGCTCCCGGTATACATGCACCCGGCCGACAAAGCGACCCTCGCCGGAAATGAATATTTCACCAAATGGTTCGGTGCTCCCCTCCCCGCATCCTTCGAAACAGTCGACATCTGCGAGGCCGGTTCTTCGGAGGGTTGCACTGACGGTTGTTGCGATTGCAGTGCCGATGGCCCATCAGATAGCCATGCCGGCAATCCATCCGAGGACTGCACTGATGCACCTTCTGCCAGCTGCACCGATGGTCCGGATGGACTTTCTGGTTCCGATGGCTCCGAATGTATGTACTCTTCGAATAGTTGCACCGACGGTCCGGATGGCCCGAAAGGCATTTCCGTGATTGAGGTCGGCGGACTCCGCTTCAAGGTCATCGAGACCCCGGGCCACACTCCTGGCGGCGTTTCCTTCTATGAACCTGCCGAAAAGGTCCTCTTCAGCGGCGACTCCCTCTTCGCCGGCGCCATCGGCCGCACCGACCACCCCGGCGGCGACTACGAAATGCTCATGAAAAGCATCCTCGGGAAGCTCGTCACCCTCGAAGGCTCAGTCACCGTCTTCCCCGGCCACGGCCCATGCACCGACATCGCCCGCGAAGGCATGACCAACCCCTTCCTCCTCCCCTTCAACGAACCGTACGAGGACTAACCACAGTTCGGCGCTCATGCCCAAGCATACGTGCCAGCAGTGCAGACACCAGCTCTGCCCGCAATATCCCTAACAATCAACATCTTACGGAAACCGCGTGCTCCCCTTTGGCGGCACGCGGTTTCCGTATCCCATTGATCTTCAGCACCTTACCGGGCAGAGCGTTAACCCAGAGGAGCATCGTCGCCGGAATATACTACCTCCGGCGACTACAGATCAAGCGCTGCGGGCGGCTCGGCGTTAAGGCCGTCCTCGCACTTGACTGTTACCCCATGTGTCATTCCCTCCCACCAGACTCTCCTAAACGATTTCAGAACAGAACCGGATTCATTATCGGGCTTCCGTTTCCGTACAGAGTCGGCAACAGCCGGTCGGTAGGGAGAGCCCAACGGACGAGCTCTCCGTGCCGGTCCGAGCTGTAGCTGCCGGAGGTCGTATATTCCGGCAGCGGTGACGCACTCTCCAGTTCCGCTCCCTCTCCAACACCCTCTCCAGCTCCCTCTTCAGTCCCCTCTTCAGTCCCTTCTATAGTCCCTTCCCAGTTCCCTCTCCCTATACCTTCAGGCACTTTCCGGCCTCATCTCGCCCATCGAGAAATCCTATCCGAAACCTCTGCCCGCAATACCTTTGACAATCAGCAACTTACGAGAACCGCGTGCCGCCAAAGGGGAGCACGCGGTTCTCATAAGCCATTGACTGACAACACAATAGAGAGCAGAGCCTATTACCTTAATATAACGATTTTTCTACTGAATCAAGAGAATCCACAAAAAAATTCGCCACATTTTTCTTTTTCTGAAAGACTTTCTGTTTCAGACCCCATAGATTTGCTCATATTAACCGCCGGAGCAGGAGTATACCCGCAAAGGCAAAAACCCAAAAGATATGAGAAAAAGGAGAAAGTTTTATCGAGGGGTGGTCAATCATGTCTACCAGAAAAGCATCAATGGCGTCAACATGTTTTATGAATGGGAGGATTACATTGTATTCTATACGATCTTCTCCGTCTGCGCCAAGAGTGCTGATGTCGAAGTACTTGAGCTATGCATCATGTACAATCATTTTCATGGCCTTATCCGAACCGAATCCGTTCATGATCTCAGCAGTTTCATGGACAGGGTTACAGCATGGTTCGTCATGGAACACAACACCCATGTCGGAAGAAAAGGTAAATTGCTGAAGAAGAACTACGGAAGCGCACCGAAATGGGATGAGAAAGCAGTCAGAAATGCCATAAACTACATCGGCAACAACCCCATTGAAAAGAAGTTGTGCAAAAGGGCGGAAGAATACAGATGGAACTTCCTTGCGTATGCATTCAGCCGCAATCCGTTTTCAGAGCCACTCAAGAAGGACCGTGCCTCCAAAGCACTCAGAAAGGCTCTGAAGGAAGTTGACTACATGGCAGAAATGAACCTGCCCATGAAATACAATCTGCTGGCAAGGCTAAAAAAGAATCTGCCTGAAAAGGAAATAGAACAGCTGATAGATTATATCATCGTGAAATACCTGCCGTTCGATTACCAGGAGCTGGTCTCATATTATGAGTCATACGACACCATGCTGACAGCGATGCATTCCAACACGGGCAGCGAACACGACATCAGAGAAGAATGGGAGCCGGAGTCAGATCTTGCATATGCCGAGATGATCCGATACATCCGGCAGAGCAGACCTGGAATGGTCGTGAGAAAAGTGACCACGCTTGCGGAAGCAGAGAAGGCCGATCTGGCTATGGAATTGCAGCGCCGCACCTCCGCTACATACAGGCAGATCTGCCGTTTTCTGCACATAACGCCGAAAAGCTCTGCCCGCAAAACCGCTGACGCTCAGTAAGTTACGAAAACCGCGTGCCGTCAAAGGGGAGCACGCGGTTTTTGTAAGCGATTGACTCACAAGGGGATAGTCGCCAGGGGCAACGGGCGGTCAGCGGCGACCAACGAGAGGACGTCGGACAGCATGACCGAACGACAGGCCGAGCAGCCAGCACCCCTACAGAGTCTGGCCGTCGATGAATTCGCGGAGGATGGAGGTTGGGGGGATGGCGGCGATCTCGGCTGGGGTCAGGGCGACGATGTAGCTGAGGAACTTGAGCATGCGGCGGGCCTCCGTGTAGGCTGGGGACGACGGCGAGATGCGGCGCAGGAGCGGCTCGGCGAAGTATTTGAGCACCGGCAGCTCGAAGATGTGCGCGGAGTTGAAGACGGCGTCGGCGTTTTCCTGGAACGGGAAGATGTTGCGGTTCTCGCCGCGGCGGACGCTCTGCCACATGGCGATGGTCTTTTCCGGGTTGATGCCGCGGGTGCGATTGTCGCGGATCATGCGTCGGAGCATGCGGTTGTCCGATGTCGAGATGTTGTTGTTTTCGTCGATCGAGAGCGATGTGAGCGCGGATGCATAGACACGGAAGACCTTCGAGCTATCGACATCCGGAATCATGGCCGGGTTCAGTGCATGGATGCCTTCCATGATGAGGATGTCCTTTTCGTGGAGCTGCATCTTGTTGCCTTCGAAGAACTTGCGTCCCTCCTTGAAATCGAAACGCGGGATCTCTACTTCCTTGCCCGACAGAAGGTCATTTAGCTGCTGACCAAGGAGCTTGAGGTCCATGGCCCCGAGACATTCGAAGTCGTATTCTCCGTTCTCGTCGCGAGGTGTGAACTCCCTGTCCACAAAGTAGTTATCGAGTTCTATCACCTTCGGATTGAGGCCGAGGATACGGCACTGAAGGGCGAGTCTCTTTGATGTCGACGTCTTTCCGCTGCTCGACGGACCGGCGATGAAAACGATCTTCACGCTTCCGCGGCGGGCGTAGATCTGATCGGCGATATCGGCATATTTCCTTTCATGAAGGGCCTCAGAAAGATTGATCAGGTCCACGATCTCGCCGGACCTCACCTTAGCATTCAAAGTACCGACACCACGCACACCCATGACCGAACACCAGTCGGAATGTTCCTCGAGAGCGCTAGCCAGCTTCGACTGTCTCTTCATCGGAAGCACTTTGTCATGATCGCCTTCCATAGGGTACTGAAGACAGAAGCCGTCATTGAAGCCCATTATGTTGAAGGTCTTGAGCATACCTGTCGACGGAGCCAACGGAGCATAGAATGTATCAGCCTGACCATCAAGAAAATACACATCATAACGATATCTGCCGAGACTCTTCAGGAGATTGACCTTTTCCGGCTGTCGATTCTTTGTGAACAGCTCTTCACATCCCTCCATGCCCATCATCTTCTTGGTGAACGGCATGTCGCCCGCTACGATTTCATGCATGCGCGCCTCAATCTGCTCCAGCTCGTCATCAGTCGTGAAATACACGCGCGGACGGCCGTCTTCCATCGGCTGAAGCTCGCGGATCTCGCAGTAAAGACCGCTCGGAAGAGAATAATCTATCGCAAGCACCTTGTCAGGATACATTTCCCTGACCACATTCTGAAGCACGAAGCAGAGGGAACGGATGTATGTACGGCGTCCGTCGGGATGTTCATACCCGATGAACTGTACATTGTGCGGATTTATGACCTTATAGTCGAGCGAGACAAGCTTCCTGTCCACAAGGGCTGCCAGGACCGGCATCCCGCAGCCGCATTTCGCATCGATCGTCGGGCATATGCGGTCGGAAAGATGCTTAAGGGTCGAACCCAGGGTTACATGTTCATATGTACCGGTATTTTCGCAATAGATTCTTATTTCTTCCATAGTTTTGGTGGTGTGTATTCTTTTTATTATCAATCATTTACTGGTTTCCACGTGCCATCAAAGGGGAGCACGTGGGTATAGGGAAATAACTGAGAATCAGCGGGTTGTGCTCCGTCAATCATTAAGCCTGGCTAAGGCAGGATTTCGCGAAGGAACGGGCCGGTGACTGATGCGGGATCATCGGCAAGCTGCTCCGGCGTGCCCTGGGCGACGATGAGGCCTCCCCTCTTTCCGCCTTCCGGGCCCATGTCGAAGAGGTAGTCCACCGACTTGAGCACATCGAGGTTGTGTTCGATGACTATCACTGTATTTCCCTGCTCGACCAGCTGCTGGAGGACTTCCATGAGGACCTTGATGTCGTCGAAATGGAGTCCTGTCGTAGGCTCATCGAGGATGTACAATGTGTTTCCCGTGCCTTTGCGGGCGAGCTCGGCGGCAAGTTTCATTCGCTGGCTTTCGCCTCCGGAGAGGGTCACTGCGGACTGTCCGAGCTGTACATATCCGAGTCCGACGTCGACCAGAGCCTTGAGCTTAGGGGCTATGGTCGGGATGTTCTCGAAGAACTCATATGCCTCACTGATAGGCATTTCCAGCACGTCGTTTATGTTCTTTCCCTTGTAGCGGACAGCCAATGTGTCGTTCTTGTAACGGCGGCCGCGACATTCGTTGCAGACTACGTTGACCGACGGGAGGAAGTTCATCTCGATGACCTTGATGCCCGCTCCCTTACATTCTTCACATCGTCCTCCGGCTACATTGAAGGAGAAGCGGCCGGCCTTGAAGCCTCGCACTTTCGCGTCCGGAGTGGCTTCAAACAGGGCTCTGATGTCGTTGAAGACTCCTGTGAACGTCGCCGGATTGCTTCGCGGAGTGCGGCCGATCGGGCTCTGGTCGATTTCTATGAGCTTGTCTATGTTTTCGATGCCGACGATCTCGCCGTATGGAAGCGGCTGCATCTTGGCATTGTAGAATCTGTTCTTGAGGACCGGCATGAGGGTCTCGTTGATGAGCGAAGACTTTCCGCTTCCGCTGACTCCGGCGACACCGATGAGCATGCCCAGAGGGAAGTCGACGTCTACGTTCTTGAGGTTGTTTCCGCATGCGCCTCTGATGCCCAATGTAAGTCCATTTCCCTTGCGACGCTCGGCTGGGACCTCGATCTGCTTCTCGCCGCGGAGGTATTCGAGGGTCGTCGACGAGCCGGATGATATCTCCGAAACAGGTCCATTGAAACAGATCCTTCCGCCCTCATCTCCCGCACCGGGACCCACATCCACGAGCCAGTCGGCCGCCATCATGGTCTCGGCATCATGCTCCACAACCATGACCGAATTGCCCTCGTCGCGGAGCTTCTTGAGCGAAGCGATGAGCTTGCGGTTGTCCCTCTGATGGAGTCCTATGGACGGTTCGTCAAGTATGTAAAGTACATTCACGAGCTTCGATCCGATCTGGGTCGCGAGCCTGATTCGCTGGCTCTCACCTCCTGATAATGAAGAGGTTGCACGATCCAACGAAAGATAATCCAGCCCCACATCCAGAAGGAATGTGACCCTGTCCTTGAGCTCTTTCAATATGTCTCGGGCTATCAGGCTTTCCCTTTTTCCGAAGACCCCGTCGAGGGAGAAAAGCCAGTCGCGGAGCTGTCCGATCTCCATGGCCGCAACCTCGGAAATCGTTTTTCCGTCTATCTTGAAATATGTAGTTTCCTTATTCAGTCGTGTACCTCCGCATCGCGGACACACGATCTTTTCATTGATGTCACCGACGATGCCGGAGAATGAAACCATCTCCGAAGATGCGCCCTCTCCTACCCTGAAAAGTTCGTCAGAGCCGAAGACTATGAGGGAGATCACCTCTTCCGGAAGTTCGTCGACCGGGTCATAAAGCGAGACTCCGTATTTGCGTGCGATGGACCTTATGATGTCGAATTTCTTGGTCTCGCGGATCTTGCCCAGCGGCACTATGGCGCCGTCTGCGATGGATATGGACCTGTTCGGGATTATGGTGTCCATGTTGACGTCGACTATGATTCCGAGGCCTTTGCAGTGCGGGCAGTATCCCTGCGGCGAGTTGAATGAAAACGAGTGCGGAGCCGGCTCTGGAAGGGAAATTCCCGTATCCGGGCACACGAGATGCTTCGAGAAATGATGCACCTCTTGCGTTTCCATGTCCATGATCGCCAGCGATCCTTTTCCGAAATTCAGCGCCGACATCACGGATGCCTTTATCCTCTTCTCATCCTTCTGAGTAGGCTTGAGGCGGTCGATCACCAGCTCGATGAAATGCGCCTTGTAGCGGTCCAGGGCCGTGATTTCGTTCAGTTCGCAGAGCTCTCCGTCAACACGCACCTGAGTGTATCCGCGCTTGCGCATCTGCTCGAGCAGCTCCTTGTAATGGCCCTTCCTGCCCTTCACCAGCGGCGAAAGAAGGTAGCATTTGCGGTCCTGATAATTCTCCATGATCAGGGAGACGATCTGCTCGTCGGTGTATCGGACCATGGCCTTGCCGGTCTGCGGAGAGTACGCGGTCGATGCGCGGGCATAGAGAAGACGGAGGAAGTCGTATATCTCAGTGATCGTTCCGACAGTCGAGCGAGGGTTGTTTCCTGTAGTCTTCTGTTCGATCGCGATGATCGGACTGAGACCCGTAATAGACTCAACCTCAGGCTTTTCCAATATGCCCATAAAGTGCTTGGCATAGGTCGAGAGCGTATCCATGTACCTTCTCTGACCTTCCGCATATATGGTATCGAAGGCCAGCGACGACTTTCCACTTCCGCTCAGTCCCGTCACGACGACAAACTGCCCGCGCGGAATCGCCAGGCTCACCCCCTTAAGATTATGGGCCCTCGCCCCCTGAATCTCTATGTAATCGTTTTTCTTTTCCATATACGACACCGCTCCCTATGGAGTCAGCTTACAAATATAAACATTTTTCAGATATTTTGCATAGTGGGAAGCATCCCCCTAAACCTCAGCCGATTACGCAATATCCGTGCCCTCCCCCTACCAGCACGGATATCGCATAACCGCCTGAGAGTCTGCACTTTACTTCACACCTTCCATCATATGTAAAAACTTATGGATCTGCTTCATATCGGCAGTTGTATACTTTCTTAATTCTTCTAATAGTGCCATTTTTTCTTCTGACGACCGCATAGTGACCTTTCGGACATCAATGGGCTCCATTCTTTCCGCCAGATAATCGATCATTTCTCCATATGGAAGATCAGTGAAAGGGAGAAAATCCTCCTTCAAATCATACTCTCCACCCGTATTTGAATTTATGGCAATCAGCATTTCCTCATATGAATCATAAAATGACAGCAGCATGGCATTATCAAATGGCCAATACTTGACGATCAGATGGTCCACAAGCTGTTCCCATTCACATGCAGTGAGATTTCTTCTCATACGCCTGAGCTGCGGATAGTTCAGCGGAATATTCAATTCTACCATATTGTCGACTTCCTTACGAGCTTGCCTGAATGCCGTCGAGGCGTTCTTTAGGACAACCGGCTCGGAAAAAGGATGCTTTGACCGGAGATATGGCAGGAAACTCCATCTGAACAGCTCAGCCTTATCGCATAGATGTTTTTCTACCGGATTGTTGAACAGATAAGATATGGCTGAATGTATCTTCTTCAGTCCCCATTTAGGTGCACTGCCATAATTCTTCCTGAACAGACGTCCCTTACGTCCCACATGTTCGTTATATACCTTTGCATACCAAGAAGTACAATGATCCATAAACGCACTCATTTCTGTCATTTTCTCACACAGAAGCAAGGAATGAAAATGGTCATACATCAGACAAAGTCCAAGAGCCTTCACGTCCGGAGCGGATCGTGCAGCGACAGAAAAAATAGTGTAAAAGACAATCCTGTCCTCATCACAGTAAAACAGATTAAAGCCATGTACGGCTTTTTGATAGATGTGATTTACCACACCACGATAGAATTTCCTTCTCTTCTTCATACCTTCAACTAATTCTTGTTACAGAGGTGGGCAGCAAACGATGCATCGTCAAGCACTTACGGATTCTCCGTGCCGGTAGGGGAACGGCACGGATATCGCGTATCCCATTGAGGTTGAACAACTTGCTACCCACCTCTTGGATTAATAACCTGAGCAAATCTACATGATAGGCAGAAGAAAGTCTTTCAAAAAAAGAAAAATGTGACGAATAAATCTGTGGATTTATCGATGGTTTCAAAAATAATATTATTTTATAGTAT
>JAZOPY010000069.1:0-16441 GCA_045655825.1 Candidatus Cryptobacteroides sp.
CTGGCATATTGTGTCTGAAGATTTCTCAACTTAGCCGTACCGTTTTCAGTCCTCTTTAATGAATCTATAAAATATAGATCCTCACTATAAAACGCAGCACAATGACGTCCTATCTCCAAAGACAGAACATCCTTGACGATGCGTTTTGCCAAAGTATCAGTAACTACACTTTCTTCATATTTAATAAGGAGAGAATAGTCGTCAATGACTTTATCCTTTGATTTCTTGTCTTTAGCCGACACAAGTATTGACGTAACTACAAGTAAGAGTAGAATTGAAGTAACCCGTTTCATGGTATCAGTAGCTAAGTAAGTGTTATAAGGACAAATATAACGAATATAATTGAATAGAGGTATCGCCTCTATGTTTTTCACCGAAAAGCCAAGAGACTTGCCTTTCGGAGAAAGGCTAGAGTCTTGCGGATGTCAGGAGTTATGGATGGTTGCGTTCTTTCGCTGACGCTCAAGCGACTTCGTCGATTACGAGCGAGACCGAAGGGCGAGTCGAGAAATCTGTTTAACTAATTTTGAAACTATGACAAAGATATATGTAATGGAAAGCTGCCCGGACTGCACTCAGGCCAAGCAGCTATACGGAGAAAATCCGGACTATGAAATCATCGACATCGGAAAGCAGGCCCGCAGCCTGAAGGAATTCCTTGTGATCAGGGACAATCACCCGGCATTTGCCAAAGTCCGCGAAAGAGGTACGATCGGCATCCCATGCTTCGTCAAGGAAGACGGCACCGTCATCTTCTCGATGAAACACTACGAGGCATCACTTAGCGAAGAGCCTGTACACAAGACCTCTGCACCAAGCATCGAAGCCTTCGCCCAGGGAGCAGCATGCAACCTCGACGGCACCGGATGCTAGAGACGGCCAAGCAGCAAACCTCATCCTCCCGACTGACACCGTCATCCTGAGTGCCTCACTGTCATCCTGAGTGCAGCGAAGGAACTTTACAATAACCAAGGCAACAATTATCCGTTTTCTACAAATAACTACATATCAACAAGTTACCAGATTACCGGTAGTCATTTAGGGAGAGGGATAAAGTCATAAAATATTATCTATCAACCAAATAAGAAAAACACCATAACATCATGCGCACAGCAATATACGGAGCCGGTTCGCTCGGCACCATCCTCGGAGCATACATCAATAAGGCCGGCGAGCCTATCGAACTGATAAACAGAAACAAAGCCCATGTCGAAGCCCTGCAGACTCATGGGGCCAAGGTCATCGGAACAGTGGAGTTCATCCAGCCGGTCACAGCCTACACGCCAGCCGAAATGTCAGGCACCTACGACATCATCTTCCTGATGACCAAACAGCAGCAAAACAAGGAGGTCGTGACCATGCTCAAGGACTTCCTCGCACCGGACGGCGTGCTGGTAACATTCCAGAACGGTCTTCCGGAAATTCAGATAGCCGAGATACTCGGCGAGGATCGTGTGCTCGGCTGCACGGTAGCATGGGGTGCCACAATGCAGTCGCCGGGCGTCTGCGGGCTCACCAGCGAGCCCGACGCCCTGTCGTTCGGACTGGGAGCCATATCAGCCAACCGAAGCAAGCACTTCGACAAGGTCAAGGAACTGCTGGAGATGATGGGAACAGTGGAAGTTGAAGAAAATTTCATCGGAACACGTTGGAGCAAACTGCTTATAAACGCCTCATTCTCAGGTATGAGCGCTGTGTGCGGATGTACATTCGGCCAGGCGGCAGGCCCGAAGGAATCACGCCGCATCGTACAGGCTATCATCAAGGAGTGCATCGACGTATGCCGAGTCGGAGGCATCAAGATCGAGCCTGTCCAGGGCAAGGACATCGTCAAGCTGCTCGACTATAATGGCCGTATAAAGAAGGCGATATCGTTCTTCATCATCCCCATCGCCATCAAGAAGCACGCAAAGCTCAAGGCCAGCATGCTTCAGGACCTGGAAAAAGGCAAGCTGACCGAAGTAGACTCCATCAACGGAGCCGTATCAGAATACGGAAGAAAGGTCGGTTTCCCTACACCGATGAACGACACTGTGGTGCAGATCATCCACGACATCGAGCAGGGCAAACTGAAGCCAGGCTTCGACAACCTGAAATACTTCAAATAAACATCCTCCAGCCCGACCACCGTTGCACCTAACACGCTGCAACACAGCGCTTTAAATGGTTATGCCTGCTGCAAATGGCAGCAGGCATAACCATTTAACCGCCTACAGATCAAGCACTTACATGCAACGCAAAATTAACGCGACCTTTTAAAACTGCCGTAACCACGTTAAATCCACAACCCAATCTCCACCAAACCGCCATCTCAGCACAAAAAATCCACCATTAAACAAGCCATCCGGGAAAACCCTTTATTTTACGGATGCAATCCAATACCGGCGACAGGACAGGAAACTGGGAAGGTATCTGTAATATGAACTGTAAAACAAATTACAGATCAACAGTGGCGCAGAGTATGCTGCAGATGCCACATCCTGTGGCCAAAGAACATTCTATTTCCTACCCGTCTGAATCCCAGGCGAGTATATAATTTTTCAGCGGAAGGATTGTCCTCATCGACGATGAGGGCGACATGTTCATGACCGGCCACATGGGCCCTGCGGGTCATCTCGCTGAGCAGCATGGCACCGATGCCGAGTCCGCGGAACTGTGGCAGAACGCCGATCGAGTCCAGATAGAACTCCCCAGCCTGGGTCTCGTCATCCAAAACTCTCACAGCAGGGTTATATTTACGGATCACCTCGAGGGTTCCCTCACGAAGAGATTCCAGAAGCGCGCCATCATAGCCGCACAACGCTCCCGCCAGCTGGCCGTCGACCTCGGCGACTAAGGCGCCGGTATAGCTGTACTGCGTCCCTTCATGCAAAGCAGCCTCCTGCAGAGCCGTCATGTAGTCTTCCCCGCAGTAATGTACGACAGAAGCAGTCCCGATTGCCATCGCGACTGCTTCTGCTATGATTCTGACATCCTCCTTAGCGGCAGGACGGATTATGATTTCCATGATTACTTCTTCAGGAAGCAGGTCTTGAGCACGATGCTGCTGCCCTCGATCTTGCAGTCAACCTCCTCCGGATTCTCTGTCAGACGGATGCTCTTCACCTTGGTTCCACGCTTGATGACCATTGAAGAACCCTTGACCTTAAGGTCCTTGATCACTGTAACCGCATCGCCGTCGAACAGCTCAGCTCCGTTGCTGTCGCGTGCTACATCATCAGCCTGCGCAGCCTCCTCTACAGAGTCAAACTCATGTGAACAATCTGGGCACACATAAAGTGAACCATCAAAATAAGTGTACTCGCTGCCACACTTCGGGCAATTTGGAATTTCGTTCATGTTATTTATCAATTAATTTGGTCGGCAAAGATAGTCAATTTGAACAAAAACAGAAAATTGGTTATATTTGATGCAAAATATTATAAGCCAGATATGAAGCGTCTATTTATCATACTCATAAACATGCTGCTAGCATATACGGCTATGGCACAGCAAAACATAGCTACCGTGCGAAACGGTCAGGGACTGACTGAATATGTGTATCCTCTGAATGGAGATATAGAAAGCATCGAATGTATATCAGTACAAACCAATCCGGACACAGGTAAGGAATATTCCACAGTTTCAAGCACTATAAGTTTCAACGAAAATGGAGATGTTACTTGTATATCTCCATACAAAGACCTGAGATATTCAGACGTTGTTTTCCCGGCTGTACTCCGCTTCATATATGATGATTCGGGCAAGAACATCAAAATCATAGAGGAGGTATATTGGGATGACAAGATATTATATTGTTATGAAACCGTTTACACCTATAACGACAAAGGTCAGAAAATAAAAGGAGAGGAATATAATGACAAAGGTCAGGTGTTGCATACGGAAGAATATATATATGACGCATACGGGAAACTCATCAGCGAGACATATACCCATCATACAGAGAGGATTATTTATACCTATGACGCCAACATGAACATAACCCACGTCGAGGAATATCATAACGACCGCCTCTCCGATACAACAGACAGAACATTCAATGAAGATGGCAAGATAGTCAAAGAGGTACTGTTTCGGTCTTACAGATCCGGCGAAATGAAACTGGAGAATACGACTACCTACTGCTACGATAATAATGGATTTCTCCAATCATGCGAAAGCGTGACACCCCTCAGTGAAGCGTTCCGTAGAATCCTTAAGGATCCTCGAACAGAACAGGTAATAAGAACATCCTTCAGATGCGATACGATGGGAAATGTAATAGAGAAAAAAGTTGTTGAACCGGAGTCTAGGTCAGAATCAGATTGGAAAACCGTATATAATATCAAATACCGCTTAGCTCATTGACGAATACCGGAATTCAGACCTGAGTTCGGACAGGGATTCAGACCGGGATTCGTGTCAGGCGCCTGTCACTTCAGACCGGCCACCAGCCCAAACGGCCGGCAAAGATAGTCAATTTGCCTTATTTCCACAAATGCCATTCACCTATCCTACTGACTGATAAACAATTAGCCAATTCAGGGTCGGCAAAAAATCCGACCCTAAAACCATTATTTACCTGATAATCATATAGTTAGTCGAACAAGATTATTACTTTCCCTCGCCCACTACCTTCCAGCGGAGTCGCCAGATGCCGTCGGCGAAGGAATGGCTGATGATCTTGAAGGTTCCGACTTCGCGGGTGTTGGTCACATGGGCACCTATGCATGCGCAGGCGTCATAGTCCCCTATCCTCACGATGCGCAGGGTCTGGGATGCATCCTCCGGCAGTTTGCTCAGATCAACGATCGCAGCCGCCTCTTCACGGCTCACGAAATCTATGGTGACATCCAGCCCGGCCGCCACAACCTCATTGACCTTCGCCTCAACCATAGCCACATGCTCAGCAGTCGGCTCCGCCTCCAGAATATAGTCACACTTGGACTTCTTCCTCTCCACATGAGCGTTCCTCGAGCGCGGACACCCGAACATCTTCACCATGGTCGCATTCAGAATATGCTCAGCCGTATGCGCCGGCTCATATTCGGCTTTGTTATGTGCGTTAAGTACAATCTCTTCCATAATATCCATATATCAGATGGCAAAGGTACATATTTAAACTCATATACACTCTCAAATACACTGTCAACTGAGAATGGGTTTTCTTCTCCATGCAGGCGTACCACTACCAGCATGAAACAGATGAACATGACTGACAGGAAGATGTTCGAAAGGCATGAAAATCTGTTCGAAGGGCATGAAAACATGTTCGATGGGCGTGAAAACATGTTCGATGGGTATAAAATTTCGCCCTTCGAACATAAGCCAAACCAGCAATCCATTGACACTTAACACATTACAAAAACCAGAGATGTTTAAAGGGCAAGGAAATCAGCCCTTCGAACATCCGGGCACCAACCATACAGACCTCAATCACACAAACATCAATCACATGGATATGAATCACACAAGCTACTGAAGATCAACAAATTGAATATTTAAGGGTCGGAAAATTTTCCGACCCTTAAATAGTTAACACATTGATTAATAGATAGTTTGGTGATTTATTCACAGGATGTTCACTGATATCATTATAGCTGATTGGCATAGTTTGTGACCATAGCCGCGAGGTTACAAATTATAAAAATTAAAAATTATGAAGACATTTGGACATAGCGGCAATAATGCTGGCGACGAGGTATTCGGATCTGAGCAGATGAGGGAGCCGGCACCTTCGGAATATATTCCTCAACATAAGACTCCGGCGGAGACAGCATATCAGATAGTCAAGGACGAGACATTTCCCCAGACACAGCCGAAGCTCAATCTGGCGACATTCGTCACCACATACATGGACGACTACGGCACACGCCTGATGAACGAGGCAGTAGCAATAAACTACATCAAACACATAGTGCGGCGCACTGCGTCAGCTTCGGCTTTTTTCGTATCTTTGCACCCGCATGACTACATTCCTACCACACAGCATTGACGAGGACAGCGCATACGAGGGTGTGCTGTCGGGTAACGTGAAGGCCGGCTTCCCGTCTCCGGCCGAAGACATACATGAAAAACTCGACCTGATCAGGCTTCTCGTGCGCCACCGTGCATCTACATTCTTCTTCAGAGTTGACGGTGTCTCGATGGTTGACGCGGGCATGGACGAGGGTGACATCATCATCGTGGACCGCGCCGTGGACCCGTACAACAACTGCAAGGCGGTCTGCTACATCGACGGGGAATACACCGTCAAGCGTATCGAGATCGGCGACGGCTGCGCGCGCCTGATGCCGGCCAACGAAAACAACACGACCTACAAGCCCATAGAGGTAACCCCCGAAAACAACTTCATGATCTGGGGCGTGGTGACCTGGGTGATAAAGAAGATGTAATCACGTCCCGAAACCCCGTCCCGAAACCCTGTCACACAAGATGTTCGCCCTAGCTGACTGCAATAACTTCTTCGCCTCCTGCGAGAGGGTCTTCAGGCCCGACCTGCAGGGAAAGCCCGTCATCGTGCTCTCCAGCAATGACGGCTGTGCCATCGCGCGCAGCAACGAAGCCAAGGCTCTCGGCATCAAGATGGGCGCTCCCCTCTTCAAGATCAAGGACATCGTCGAGAAGCATGGAGTCGCGGTATTTTCCGGAAACATGGCACTGTACGGCGACATGTCCCGCAGGGTGAAATGGGTGCTGGAGGAAAACGCACCCACAGTGGAGGTATACTCCATCGACGAGGCCTTCCTCGACCTCAGAGGCATCACCGGCATCGACTTCGACGCATACGCCAAGAACCTGTCGGCCAAATGCTGGAAGCTGACCTCCATCCCGGTATCCATCGGCATCGCCCCGACAAAGACCCTCGCCAAGATCGCGTCAAAGCTCTGCAAGCAATACCCGAAGCTGCGCGGAGGCTGCTACATGCACCGCCCTCAGGACATCGAGAAGGTTCTGCGGAAGTTTCCCATCGAGGATGTCTGGGGCATAGGACGCAAGTCCGCCGCAAAACTCCAGGCCAGGTACATAAAGACCGCCTACGACTTCACCCAACTCCCTGAAACGGCCGTCAGATCCATGATGGGCATCACAGGCGTAAGGACATGGAAGGAGCTCCAGGGCATTCCGTGCATCGAGTTCGAGGACGGGTTCGAGGCCAAGCAGTCGATATGCGTCTCACGCAGCTTCTCTTCTGAGATATATGAGCTCGGCGACCTCCAGGAACAGATTGCCAACTTCGCCGCCACCCTTGCCGAAAAACTGCGCAAACAAGGATCCGTCACCAGCGAGATCGCCGTCTTCGCCTACACCAACCGCTTCAAGGAAGACCAGCCGCAGACACATTCCAGCGCTCTGGTCACATTCCCGACCCCGACCGCCGGCCAGAAGAGCATCATAACCAGCGCTGTCAAGGCTGCCCGCGAGCTCTTCCGCAGCGGATACGGCTACAAGAAGGCCGGAGTCATAGCTACAGGCGTCATGGCCGAGTCCGAAGCCACCCCATCCCTCTTCGACGACCCGCACGCATTGGAGCAAGAGCAGAAGATCACCGAAGCACTCAGCGCCATAAACAGCACCTTCGGCGACGGCACCATCAAGCTGGCCGTCCAGGGCAGCGGCAACATCAAGACCACCTGCCAGAAGCAATCACCCCACTACACCACCCGCTGGACTGCCCTCCCGAAGGTCTCCGTAAAATAGTTTGACGACGACATGAAGATTCTATTGACCATACTTGGACTTATCTCACTTGGACTGGGAATCCTGGGGGCCTTTCTTCCCGTGCTACCCACGACTCCCCTTCTTCTGCTTGCCGCGTTCCTATTCCTGCGCAGCAACCGGAGACTTTACGACTGGCTCATGAATCACCCGAAGATGGGACCATATATCACCAACTTTATCAAGCACAAAGCCATACCGCTTCGTGTAAAGGTCATAGCTGTCAGCACCTTATGGCTGACCCTGCTATACTGCGCAGTCTTCGTCGCCGAGCACTGGGCCCTGCGCGGCTTCTTCATTCTCCTGGCCATCTGCATCACCTGGCACATTCTGTCATACAAGACTTTGAAATAAGAATTTTTTCCTATCTTTGCCGCCCGAAAAATCATGAGACGTATCAGGACATATTCGGCGTTTGTGCTTCTGCTGCTGTTCAGCTGCTACTACTGCGGCATCAGCATGCTTCAGCATACGCATATCGTCCATGGTTCATCGATAGTCCATTCACATCTTGGAGGTAGCTCGCAGCACGACCACAGCCAGTCGCAGTATGCTGTGATCGACATCCTCTCCGAATTCCAGACGGAGCAGGCCGAAACCGTACATTTCGATGCGACACCCTTCTATCAATTCTATGAAACATCCTGTGAGTACAATGCACCTGCATATCTGAGCAAGGCGCAGTCCGCTCATGTCCTTCGTGGTCCGCCAGCTCTCGCATAGTGCACCTTACCTTTTCAGCCAGACACAGCATGACACTGCCTGCTGCGACGAATCACATAAGATCCTAGCTGTCAGCAATTTAAGCTAATTATGGTCGTAAAATTCTCCGACCCCTAAAGCATCAATTCGCTGTATGTCAAGAAGTTATGCGATTCAAAAAAGCGAAGGGATTCCAGGCAAACTACCACCCCAAACAATATACCCGTTTTTCTTATTTGCTTATCTATCAGCTATTTGGCGAATATCCGGTAGCCACATATGCCTACCCATATAACCACATTTATCTGATAACCAGCATATTGAGAAAAACACCAATTTCCACACTCTATCAAAAAGGACAAGATGAAAAGACTTTTTTCAGCTTTGGTAGCGGCATTATGCATCATGCCGTGCGCCATGGCAAACACCATATCGGACGCAACCATCATAGAAAGAGAAACCGAAACAGACGCACATATCTACGGACATGTAATTGACAAATCAACAGGCGAGCACCTGCCGTACGTGTTCGTGATGCTTAAGGGCACGACCATCGGAGTTTCAACCGAGAGCACAGGACATTACATGATCAAGAATGTGCCTGAAGGAAAGTTCACCGTAGAGGTCTCGGCAATCGGCTACAAGAGCCAGTCACGCGAAGTGAACATCCGCAGGAACCACTCGTATGAGATCAATTTCGTGCTCGAGGAGGACTTCGTTCAGATCGACGGAGTCATCGTCTCAGCCACCCGCAGCGAGACTACAAGAAAGATGTCACCGACGCTGGTAAACGTAGTCGGCATGGACATATATAACAAGACAAACAGCACTACAGTGGCTCAGGGCCTGGCATTCCAGCCGGGCGTGCGAGTGGAGAACAACTGCCAGAACTGCGGTTTCCAGCAGGTGCGCATCAATGGTCTTGACGGCCAGTATACCCAGATCCTCATCGACTCCCGCCCGATCTTCAGCGCACTGGCCGGCGTCTACGGCATCGAGCAGCTTCCGGCCAACATGGTCGACAGGGTGGAAGTCATGCGCGGCGGCGGATCAGCCCTCTTCGGATCGTCAGCCATAGCCGGAACCATCAACATCATCACCAAGGAACCGGTCAGAAACTCTGCATCGATCTCTCACACAACCACATCCATCGGAGGTACGGGAGCATTCCACAACACCACCGACATCAACGCCTCGCTCGTGTCAGACGACAACAAGCTCGGGCTTGCAGTCTTCGGCCAGAACACTTCCAAGGATGCATGGGACGCAAACGGAGACGGCTTTACAGAGCTCTCGAAGATCTCCGGCCAGACCATCGGCTTCAGAGGCTACCTCAAGACCGGACTTTACAGCAAGCTGACAGCCGAGTACCACCACCTCGAGGAGTTCCGCCGCGGTGGAGACAACCTCGATCTTCCGCCGCATGAGGCGATGATCGCCGAGCAGACAAAGCACGGCATCAACACAGGAGGCCTGAAGTTCGACTGGTTCTCTCCGAATCAGAAGCATCGTCTCAACGCCTTCGTCTCGATGCAGCATATCAACCGTGAGAGCTACTACGGAGCAGGCCAGGACCCTAACGCATACGGCAAGACCCTCGACCTGACATGGGTGGCGGGAGCGCAGTATGTATATAAGTTCGACCGCTGCATCTTCATGCCGGCCAATTTCACAGCCGGTCTGGAATACAACGAAGACTACCTCAGGGACAACATGTGGGGTTACGACAGGCAGACCGACCAGACAGTACGCATCGCCAGCCTCTATGCACAGAACGAGTGGCGCAACGAGCATTGGGGCATCCTCATCGGAGGCCGCCTGGACAAGCACAACCTCATCAAGGGCATCATCTTCAGCCCGCGCGCCAACCTCAGATACAACCCGACCGAGAACATCAACCTTCGTGCAAGCTATTCATACGGATTCCGCGCACCACAGGCCTTCGACGAGGATCTGCACATCGACAATGTAGGCGGCACCGTATCCATGATCCGTCTTGCTGAAGACCTCAGAGTCGAGAAATCGCAGAGCGTGAGCCTCTCGGCCGACCTCTACCACAGCTGGGGTGACTGGCAGGGCAACCTGTTGGTGGAAGGGTTCTACACCGACCTGCATGACGTATTCGCCCTCAAGGAAATCGGTTTCGAGAACGGCATCCTCATCAAGGAGCGTCACAACGAATCCGGAGCGAGAGTCTTCGGAGGAAACCTCGAAGGTAAGATTGCGTGGAGAAACATCTTCCAGATGCAGCTCGGCCTGACAGCGACACACTCACGCTACAAGGAGGCCCGTGCGTGGAGCGACGACGTCCAGGCGACACGTAGGATGTTCCGCACACCGTCCCTGAACGGTTACATGACCGCATCATACAACCCAATGAAACAGCTGACCCTCGCTCTCTCGGGAACATACACAGGCAAGATGCTCGTGGAGCACCACGCCGGAATGATCGCAGCAAACACCACCGTCGAGACTCCGCACTTCTGGGACATGGGCATCAAGGCATCATACGACTTCCGCCTTTGGCAGAGCTGCACACTTCAGCTCAATGCCGGAGTCCAGAACATCCTCAACTCCTTCCAGAAAGACTTCGACCACGGCGCCGACCGTGACTCAGGCTACATCTACGGCCCGACCCTTCCACGCTGCTTCTACCTAGGCATCAAACTGAACTACTAAACGGCATGCACGCCTGGTTAAGCGCACATACACATAACACACGCCCCAATCAAGCGTTACACCTAAAATGCTGACAACCAATCATTTAAATAGTCATACCTGCTGTAAAATGACAGCAGGCATGACTATTTAACACCCTAAGCACCAACACTTTAGGTGCAACGGGCTTCCCGCTGCACGCCACACATATACAGAAACCCCACACTTTCTGACGACATTGGCTCCAGCCGGATACCCCACAAAAAACCGATGGCCCGTCATCTAACGAAACATTTCCCTAATTTTTTGTTTCGTGGATGACGGGCCATCGGTTTATACAACTACTAGAACTTGAAGCTGTCCTTCAAGGCTGTTGTCTTGTTGAATACGAAGTGATCGGCTGTAGAGTCAGGATCCTTGAAGAAGTATCCTACGCGCTCGAACTGAACTGCGATGCCTGAGTTGTCCTCGAGGAGGGCTGGCTCTGCATATCCCTTTGCCACAACAAGAGACTCAGGGTTGAGGTAGCTCTTGTAGTCCTCGCCCTCTGGGATCTGACCCATCTGAGCCTCAGTGAAGAGCTTGTCGTAGAGTCTGAGCTCGAGCTCCTTGGCGTGCTCTGTAGACACCCAGTGGATTGTACCCTTGACTGATCTCCACTCGCCAGCGCCTGGCTTAGATGTAGGATCGTATGTACACTTGATCTCAATTATGTTGCCCTCAGCGTCCTTTACAACCTCCTGGCACTTCACGATGTATGTGTACTTGAGGCGGACCTCTCCGTCTGGCTTGAGACGGAAGTACTTCTTAGGCGGCTCCTCCATGAAGTCGTTTCTCTCGATGTAGACCTCACCTGTGAAAGGAACCTTGCGTGACGGTCCTTCTGGATCTGCTGGATTGAGAGGTGCATCGAACCACTCCACCTTGCCTGGCTCCCAGTTTGTGATAGTGAGCTTGACCGGATCCTGAACCACCATGTAGCGGTTTGAACGCTCATTGAGGTCCTGGCGCACGCACCACTCCATGAGCTGGAGGTCGATGAGCTGCTCGCGCTTTGCAACACCTACCTTCTCAGCGAACATGCGGATAGACTCAGGTGTGTAACCACGGCGGCGGATACCGCAGATGGTCGGCATACGAGGGTCGTCCCAACCGTTCACGAAGTTATTCTTCACGAGCTCGAGGAGCTTACGCTTAGACATCACTGTGTATGTGAGGTTGAGTCTTGCGAACTCATACTGATGTGACGGGAAGATGCCGAGCTTCTCGATGAACCAGTCGTAGAGAGGACGGTGAACGTCGAACTCAAGCGTACATATAGAGTGAGTGATGTTCTCGATCGAGTCTGACTGTCCGTGAGCATAGTCGTACATCGGATAGATGCACCACTTGTCGCCTGTGCGGTGGTGGTGTGCGTGGATGATACGGTAAAGGAGCGGGTCGCGGAAGAGCATGTTAGGATGAGCCATGTCGATCTTCGCACGGAGCACCTTCTCGCCCTCTGCGTATTTGCCGTCACGCATCTCGCGGAACAGCTGGAGGTTCTCCTCAACGCTGCGGTTGCGGTATGGGCTCTCTGTACCAGGCACCTGCACAGTACCACGACCTGCACGGATCTCCTCCTGAGTCTGGTCGTCAACGTATGCGAGGCCCTTCTTGATGAGCTCCTCAGCCCACTCATAGAGCTGATCGAAGTAGTCCGAAGCATAACGCTCGTTCTCCCACTCGAAACCGAGCCACTTGATGTCCTCCTTGATAGAGTCTACGTACTCGGTATCCTCCTTTACTGGGTTTGTATCGTCGAAGCGGAGATTTGTCTTTCCGCCATATTTCTTGGCAAGTCCGAAGTTGATGCAGATACTCTTCGCATGTCCGATGTGAAGATATCCGTTCGGTTCAGGCGGGAAGCGGGTCATTACAGTTTCACACTTTCCGCTGGCGAGATCAGCCTCGATGATCTCTTCCAAAAAGTTGAGATTTCTGGTCTCAACAACTTCCTTGTTTACCTCTTCCATATCTTTTGGTAATAGTGAATTTGCAAATAATCGGGCAAATATACAGAAAATTTGCATTAGTTCCACTAAATACTTGCTACCTTTGGACAACAACAAAGTAGTTAATGATAAGAAAGGCAACATACGAGGACATACCGGTACTGATGGAGATTTTTCAGAAGGCCCGGGGCATCATGAGGGCTAGCGGGAACATGAACCAGTGGAATGACTCTTATCCGTCTGAAGAGATAGTCAGGAGAGATATTGAGAACGGACATTGCATGGTTCTGTGTGAAGAACCGGGTACAGAGGGCGGCATGGGCGAAGCGGTTGCTACAATGGCATTCATCCCTGGACCTGACCCCACCTACGCTGCAATATATGACGGAGAGTGGCCTGATGACTCCCCTTATCACGTCATACACAGGATTGCAGTTGCTGAACCGGGACACGATGCGGCCAGAAGATTTCTTGACTGGGGGTTCGCACAGACGGGTTGCATACGCATCGACACACATAAAGACAATGTCATCATGCATCACATACTCCGGAAATACGGTTTTATCCACTGCGGAGTCATACTCCTTGGCAACGGTGATCCTCGTGAAGCATATTATATGAATACATACGGTGGGTAAATATAACACCCGCCACGTGAATATTTTGATGAAAAAGATGTATTTTTGCGGGCACAAACACGGGTAACCGGAAACAAACACGAAAATTTAGATACCATGATAAAGTCAATGACAGGATATGGCAAGGCAGAGGCTTTGCTGGAGACAGGTAAGATCACGGTCGAGGTTCGTTCGTTGAACGGCAAGACTGCTGATATCAGCATCAAGACATCAATGCTTCCAAAGGACAAGGAAATGGCCGTACGACAGAAGATCGCTGCAGAACTGACACGCGGCAACATCGATTTCTTCGTAACATTCGAGCCGAATGCCGCGGACAGCGCGAAGAAGATCAACATGGACCTGGCGATGGAATATTACCAGCAGGTGGCGGATCTGGGAAGCAGACTTGGCGCCCACAATCTCTGGAGCCAGAATCCTAACGACCTTCTGGCGATGATACTGAGAATGCCTGAGGTGATGGACGCAAAGAAACAGGATGTGATTACTGATGAGAACTGGCCTTTAATAGATGCATGCATTGACGAGGCATTGAAGAGTATCAACGCATTCCGTTCGCACGAGGGAGAGGTTCTCTACAAGGACGTTACAGAGAAGGTGGAGAACATCATGGCTTATTCTAAGCAGGTAGAGCAGTACGAGGTTGAGCGCACCGAGTCTATCAAGGAAAAAATTTTGAACCGATTTGCAGAACTTAAAGCCGAGCCTGACCCGAGCCGTCTGGAACAGGAGATGATCTTCTACATCGAGAAACTTGACATCAACGAGGAGAAGGTGCGTCTTCGCCAGCATTGCAGATATTTCCTTGACACCATCGAGAACGAGCCAAACCCAGGCAAGAAGCTCGGCTTCATTGCACAGGAGATGGGACGTGAAATCAACACTACAGGTTCAAAGGCCAATCACACTGAGATTCAGAAGATTGTAGTGAAGATGAAGGATGAACTCGAAAAGATAAAGGAGCAGAGTCTGAATATCCTATAGTACGGGAATTATATATTGGACACCTAGTGAGATGCGTTGGGTATGCGGTTTGGCTGCTCCCAGCGCATTTGCATTTCCGGTCAGATCATGTCCTCTGTAAATAGCATGCAGAAAAACTTTGAAACCACTTGCCTCAGCCCAAGGGAACCACTCAAGACACGCCTGTGCATTCCATGATGTCATATATTTACCAGCAACAAAAGGTCCGTTGGCCTCATAAACCCCCGCTGTTTCATATGCACCTTTGATATACCCGTTCCATTTCGGATGGAAACGATAATCAAAATTTGCAATGACGGTAAAATATTCGGTATTCTGAGCGGTCACCGGGCTGATGCCATCACCCTGAAGACCCGTAACGCGTTGCTGGACATCAAGGCCATATCTTCCATAAAGAACATCAAGATAAGCCAACACAGGGCCTTTCTCATAAATATTACCGCACATGAGATAATACACGTTCTTTCCCTTTGCAAGCTGACCGGCTGAAGCCGAGTACATCAGAAACAAAGCTCCATCCGCAAACCATCCGTTCCAACTTGCTGTCGCAAGTAAAGGCAACTTTGTTCTTTCGATACCATTCGGAAGGCCATACTTGTACACATCATTATCAGAACCGTTCATGTGATTTGCTACCTGGAGAAGCAAATGTTGATCAGGTGTGAACTTAAGCACTCCTGTAATACCGGTCTGGAAGAATTCATAGTTATTATTAAACTCACTGTACTCCCTGACCTTCAATCCATTGACCCAATTCTCATAACCTGCTAATGCAAGAAACTGCTTTCCGGCAAAAAGCTCGAACTTATCTTGACGCCACTTCACATAGGCATATTCGACAGATGATGCAATATTATCCAGCGATAACGGAGCACTGTTCCTGTTGAATGCTTGACGGAAATGGTATGAAAGATTACTGTTCAGGTCGCCTAGAATCTCCAGTCTGACTCGATTCATCTTAAAGTAACCCTTCTGAAATTCGCCATCGGTAAAATCCGTATTGGCAGAAGCAGCAAATTCAAGATTTATATGTGATTTAGAAAAATCATCATATGAAATCAGCGGCACGTTCTGGGCATAAGCCGCATATGGAAGAATCAACAATAAAAGGAATATAAATTTTCTCATGACAGTCCGTTTTTCAGACTGCAAATATAATCATTTTCTTAAGCTTATTCATATCCGTCAGGCTATCTGCAATTTTCTGCAAAAAAGAATTGTATCTATCATAGTCTTTCCCTTTTCCATAACTCTTCAGACCGGAGCGCACTTTTTCTTCCGCATGATGAAGAGCAGACTCGACCCGCAAACGATTTGCTCCTGTAATAAGAGAAACCTTCCCTTCAGACATGCCTTCCAAAACGCACAGAGCATACACAGCACTTTGAAGGGAATTCATATGTGATGCGGTCCTGCAATGCAGTTCCCAAGCCTGTTTAGTGATGTAATCATCCACATTCTCCGCCCTTGGGGAAACATTGACAAAAACATCGTTCTCAACTCCGAAAATACTCAGGATACGTCTTCGCACCAGGCGTAGACGACAGTATTTAAATGTCTTGCTAAGAAGCCATTCTCCTACAGAATATCGGTCATCATAGTCAAGGACATTGTGCCAGAGAAACACAAACACCTGAGTTGTAATGCTTTCGCTGTCATTTCTATCACACAGAACCCTGAATGACGTGCGTGAAACAATATCAAGATATCTGTTCATCAATTCATCGAAGGCTTCCATATTCCCATAAGAAACATCCTTCAGCAAGG
>JAZOPY010000070.1:0-5232 GCA_045655825.1 Candidatus Cryptobacteroides sp.
GCAAGAAGGCCGATGGCCAGAGAGGTCGCCACTACAGGACCTGCAGCGTCCCATGAGGATGTCTGAAGATACCAGGTCAGAACGACCGGCACTAAGCCGAAGAAAATTATCACGGCGATGTCTCCCAGTCCGTGGTGTGAGAGAGGATAGGGACCTGCGCTGTAGGCGAGCGCGAAGCATATAATCAGAAGTCCGGCGATGATGAGCCACCACGGGCCGTAGATCAGCATCGCGCATCCGACTGCTGCGGCCAGTCCCAATGTGATGAATGTGGCGGCCTTCATTGCCTTTGGAGAGATCTCGCCTTCGGTCACGCCTCTGCGGAATCCGGCACGTCCCTTCCTGTCGATGCCGTTCTTGAAGTCGTAGTATTCGTTGCCGAAGTTGGCGGCGATCTGGGCGAGGATTGCAAAAGCGAGGCACAGCAGGGCCGGAACTGCCTTGAAGGAGCCGAGCATGATGGCGCATCCTGTGCCGGCAATCACTCCTGCAATGCTTACAGGAAGGGTCCTGAGCCTCATGGCTTCTATCCAGTGTCTTATCATGGCTATGCCTTTTTGCCTACATACATGCGGCAGATGCCGAAGGTCATCGGAGTGTGTTCCACGACCGCGAAGCCTGCGGTCTTCATCATTTCTGTGAACTTATCCGGCGCAGGGAAGCGCAGGACTGATGCCGGCAGGTATTCGTATGCGCCGCGGTTTCCTGAGATGAGGCCTCCGATTGCCGGAAGGATCTTCAGGAAATACAGCTTGTAGCACCAGCGTATGAAGGCGTTCGAAGGAACCGACAGTTCGAGGATCACAAGCTTTCCGCCTGGGGCAAGCACCCTGAACATTTCGCTCAGACCGACTTCCAGATGTTCGAAATTGCGCACTCCGAATCCTACGGATATGCGGTCGAATGTGCCGTCCTGGTAGGGCAGGGCCTCGCAATCAGCCACTGACAGCTCCGCAGTGAGGCCGGCTTTCTTGATCTTCTCCCTGCCTATGGCCATCATTCCTTCAGAGATGTCCACTCCTGTCACCTGGCTTCCCGGTGCGACCTTCTGAGCGATCTCGATTGTGAAGTCCGCCGTTCCGCAGGCCACGTCAAGTACCTTCATCGGCTTGTCATTGTCGGCTATCTCACGGACGGCCTTCTTCCTCCAGCCCTTGTCGATGTTGAGGGAGAGGATATGATTCAGTTTGTCATAGTCAGGGGCGATATTGTCGAACAGTTTTCTTACTCCTTCTTTTTTTGCCATATCTATTTGTTTTTTCTTCTGATAAAATATACGTATGTGAGCAGGATTACATTCATCAGCAAGGCATAGCAGATGGCAGGAAGAGCCATCTCGCCGCTGTTGAAGATGAATGGAGATGATGCTATTGCAATAGCCTGTGCTGCGTTCTGCATTCCCACTTCTATCACTATGGTGCGTCTTGTCGCATCGTTGAATTTTCCAATCCGGGACAGGACGGAGCTGCAGACCATTGCGAGGATTATAAGCATTGCTGCGGAGAGTCCCAGAGACCCGAAATTGTCGGCGATCTCTTTCCTGTACTGCAGGAAGAATACTGCTGCGAGGATCATCAGGGCCGGGAAGGCCATCTTGCCCAAGACCTTTCTGACTTTGGCTGCCGCTTCAGGGCAGAAGTGCTTGAACAGGCTTCCGGCAAAAAGAGGAACGAAAAGCAGCACGATGTTCTGCACGAGGAGCTTTCCTACAGGCAGTTCAATGTTGATGCCCGACATGTCGGATACCGCTGCAGTGACGAACTCCATGATCACCGGAAGAGTGAAGAGTGTTATTATGCTGCTCAGTGCTGTCAGAGTGACGGACAGCGCGACGTCTCCTTTTGCAAGCATGGAAAATACATTTGAAGAGCTTCCTCCCGGACAGCATGCCACAAGCACGAGGCCCATGAAATATATGGGTGGAAGTTTAAGAAGCCATGCAATCAAGAACGCGATGGACGGCAACATGATGATCTGTCCGATCAGGCCCAGCAGTACGGCCTTGGGATTATGTGCGATGTCTGTAAAAGCCTTCCTGGTCATGTCCATGCCCAGCATGAACATCAGCACAATCAGAATCGGCATTACTATCCAAATGGTATTCATGAACGAAAAAAAGTGCGCCGCACTATTTGTCTAAAGTGTTGATATTATGGGTGTTATGAATTGTGTTCATTCCGTTGGTGAGCATCTGCAGCATGCTTGCCTGATATATCGGGGTAAAGATAGCTAATTTTATAGATTTCCAGGATATAAAAGGTCATATTGATTTCTTGCAATGAGCCCCATTGTCATGCGGAGGTTGATCTCTGAGACGGGTACTAAGACAGAGGAGTCGGATTGGCAGATGATCTGGTCAACTCCGAGAAATCCTTCATAATGCCCGACAAGGGTATCGGCAAGAATGGTTGTCAGTTCCTCGCGGACCGCAGTCAGCGTGTCTCGGGAGACATACCCGGCAATGATGTCTTCGATATCTTCGTTGCTGGCGAGGATGTTTCTGCTGTATGCTCCGTTCCTGGATTCGAACAGGGAGTAACCGATGAAGTCGATGCCTTCATGATGGCATTCGAAGAGCATGGCGCATTCCTTAATGATCTCAAACCGTCGCTCGACGATCACGGAGCCCTGTTTGACAAGCGTCTTCCTGCACCATCCTTCGTCGCTCTCGGAAAGCCTTTCCCTGACAAAACGGATTCCTTTACCGCTGCCGGACAACGGTGACTTCAGCACAGCGCTGCTGTTGGCCGTGATGAATGTCTCTATCTCACCGACGCTCGTGGCAGCGATCCTGTAATCCGGCCCGATGACCTGCGGATCCCCGCCGCTTAAGCGTGAATGCACATCCAGGGCAAACTCACGCCTTGAGTGAGTGCGTATGAACTGCAACTCTTCTTCTGAAGGCAGGGTGGCCGGATTAACGCCTTCATTGATCAGCCGCTTCTTAAGGACGTGGTTCCATCCCCAAGGGATGATCTGCCTGCGCTGCTTGTTGGGCCGCTCGAGATACCTCGACAGATCCGTGTTCTCTTTCGCAAATTCCACAGCAGACCTCGGGGGTACGAAATTCTCGTCCCCATTGGCAATGCACAGGTCGTGCTCCGGATTATAAATGAAAGTACGCCGCACTATGTGTTTAATGTGTTGTTATCTAAGGTTTTGCAAAAATCAAAGCCCGTCTTCCAGCCGGTGTCATGAGGCCTCGATCTTCCAGATCCATGCATCTGTCCATATTCAGTTTGGTCCAATGGCTGTTCTTGCGGCGAGGCGATAGTCGCTGTGCGAGTCTGCCATCAGGAAGTTTCTTGAGAGTACTGTCAATCCATCCGAAACATAGTGCTTCTTCCACGACATCGATGTAAGGCAGAACGCCCGGCGGGGGAGTCTTGCTCCTGCTCATGACAACCCAGCACTCCTTCTCCTTGGAGTGATTCTCCTGCAGCCATGCTCTAAGCTGCGACCGGTCTGAATATTCTAACAGTGTGGTGATTTCCATGTCTATTTGTTTCTCTCTGCAATGAACCTCTTGAGGAGGAAGGCAAGGAAGTATGGGAAGGTGTAGAACTTGCCGTTGAAGCCTATGTTCTTGTAGCCGAACTTGATTCCATACCTGATGTCTGGGTACTTGTCTTCCTTCAGCAGTTTGTTCAGGGAAGCTGTGGCTCCATCAGTTGCCTTTACTTCCACAGGGATAAGAGAGTCTGCATCTCTTACGAAGAAGTCCATTTCAAGTGCAGGCTTGTCACTGTGGTAGTAATAAAGGTCGTATCCTTGTTTTACCATCATGTCACCAACGATATTCTCATAGATTGCACCTTTATAAGTTCCGAGATTCTTATTGGCTCTGAGATCTTCCTGGGCTTCTTCGTCAAGCGATGCGATAAGAAGACCAGTATCTTTGAAATATATCTTGTAGAGTTTTGGATCATAATTGCCTTTGAGCGGAAGTTCCGGCTGATTCAGGCAATAGCAGATATTGATTACGCCAGCATCAGCAAGCCACTCAACACATCCAACATAATCTCTGTTGCGTGCGTTCTTTCCAATCTTGGTAATCTGGAATCTCTTGTTCTCTTTTGCCAGGAATGTAGAGATATGGTTGTACACCGCTTTGATTTTAGCTTTGTCAAGGCCTTCTACATATTTAGTGATGTCCTCTTCATAGTCTTTGATAAGCTGCTTCTGAATAGCAAGTGTACCACTGAAATTCTTGTTGTTAACGAATGTCTTGACAACTTCAGGCATACCTCCGATTGTCACATAGTCACGGAAGAGACCGAAAAGAATATCTGTCTGAAGGCTTGGATGCGGCTTCACCTCTCGCATGCTCATGTATAGACTTTCTATAAAATCCTCCTTATAGCCGTTTGCCCAAAGGAACTCCTCGAAGTCCATCGAGTACATTTCGTAGTCTTCTTTATATCCAACACTATTGGACTCGATCTCCTTATAATTGATTCCCATAAGTGAACCGGAGCAGATGACATCAAAGCGGCCATCAAGCTTGAAGAATTTCAGTGAGGTCGCACAGTTAGGACATGCCTGCAGCTCATCAAAAAAGAATATTGTCTCTCCAGGAATGAACACAAATCCCGGGTTGAGCAGCGAGATGTTTTTGAGGATTGTATTCACCTCAAATCCGTCATTAAAGATCTCGCGATACTTCTTCTGCTCTACGAAATTGATCTGAACGACGTGCTTGTAGTTCTGATTGGCAAAGTGTTCTATCGAGCGAGTCTTTCCAATCTGACGTGCTCCCTTGATTATAAGTGGCTTTCTATCAGGGTTGTTCTTCCAATCCTTGAGGTATGTGTCAACCTTTCTTCTAAGCAGATTTTCCATGTCACAAATCTTATATTAGTCATTGCAAAGATAGCAGTTTTCACATAATCCGTGCTATTTTGAGGGTGATTTTCACATAATCCGGCTGATTTTTAGCCAAATTTTCACATTTTCCAGATTTTTGATGGTGTGTGGAATTGTACAAAAAGATAAAGCCCGCAGCGTAATGAACCGTTGCGGGTCTTGTCAATAAGATTCGGCGGTTAGAACGCCTGCGGGATTACCCCAGCTTCACAGTAGCGAACATCTCGCCCTCTTGCCATACATTATTTGTTTTCTGGTGATTTCCTTTGTTTTCGGTATTTACTTTCCGATGCACTATCTGCTAATCGGCAGATAGTCAATGGATTGTAATTTGGGTTCCAACAAAAGTTGTTAAAAGTCGATACA
>JAZOPY010000071.1:0-7456 GCA_045655825.1 Candidatus Cryptobacteroides sp.
CGCCTACAAGGATAGCGTTAAACTCGAATTCGAGGACGTTGATGGCCAGGAAAATGGTGGCGAATTCCAGAAGGTTTCCATTGAAGTGCCTGTTTTCAAAGTTAAGGATGGTGATGGTAACTGGTATGATGGAGCTTATGAGGCTGGAGCAGATGTGACAATGCTCAAAAAATAGAACTATGTCAGGATTATCCATCAAGCAGAAGATTGCACTTGAACTGCAGCGTCAACTGGTGCGAGACAATATCGAAAAACATCCTCTCAGGCAGCTTTTCTGGGAGAGTACGCTTCGGTGCAATATGAAATGCCGCCATTGCGGAAGTGACTGCAAAGTGTCCTCTCTGCATCCGGATATGCCGTTTGAGGACTTTGCAAAGGTGCTCCGCAGAATCAAGGAGAAATACGACTCCCACAAGATAATGGTCATCATCACCGGCGGAGAGCCTTTGATGAGAAAGGATATCGAACAGTGCGGACGAGCAATATATGACATGGAGTTTCCATGGGGAATCGTTTCCAACGGGCTTCTGATGACTCCGAAAAAGATAGACGGTCTTCTGAGAGCCGGAATGCACTCGGCTACCATCAGCCTTGACGGATTCCAGGAGGAACACGAGTGGATGCGAGGCATTCAAGGCAGCTTCAAGAACGCATCAGAGGCAATCCGAATTCTTGCAAATGAGCCTTCGATAAAGTTTGACGTAGTGACTTGTGTGAACAACCGCAACTACGAGTCTCTTCCGCAGTTCAAGGAATATCTTATCTCGCTAGGATTGAAGTCCTGGCGTCTCTTTACAGTTTTTCCTGTTGGCCGTGCTGCCCAAGATCCTGAACTGCAGCTCAGCAATGAACGCTTCCGTGGACTGATGGAATTCATCAAGCAGACCAGAAAAGAAGGCCACATAATGGCAAGCTACGGCTGTGAGGGCTTTCTTGGTGAATATGAAGGAAAGGTCCGTGATCATTTGTTTACCTGTCAGGCAGGCATATCCATCAGTTCAGTAATGATCGATGGCTCTATCTCAGCCTGCGCAAGCATCCGAAGTGATCTGGCTCAGGGCAACATTTATAAGGATGATTTCATCGATGTATGGGAGAACCGCTACCAACCATATCGCGACCGGTCATGGATGAAGAACGGCGAATGTGCGGACTGCAAATACTTCCGCTACTGTCAGGGCAACGGAATGCACCTTCGGGACGAAAATGGAGAACTGATATTGTGCCACCTCAAAAGACTGAAATAATATGAAAAATTTGCTTCTGAATCTTTGCAGATGGGCATTGGCAGCCTGTTGTTTACTGTCCTGTACAAAGTTTGATATAGATGATGAGCAGTGGCCAATCACACCTGACTCTGGTCCTTCTGAATATTCTTTTCAGCAATTTTATTTAGGTCGCGGGTGGCGTAGCGAAATTACTTACACTATAAAGAATGGCAGAGTAACTAAGGAAAATTATTACTCAAGTCGCGTTGGAGCAAATTCATCAGACTATTATTTTGGAGAGAATGAATTAACATCGTTCTTTACTTCAGATGCTTACCCCGACGGTCCTTTTTACCACACACAATCATACGAATATAAAGAAGAAGATTGCAGCATATATGCTGATGGGCGTAAAGTCATGACCATAGTGGACATGAACAATAAAAGAGATTCATTTGAGGCTATTGAACAGCTTGGCGTCAAAAGTGACGGAACCAAAGTTTTTGGTCTGACAAAATATCGCCTTATGACAGATGAGGAGCTGGCCAGGACAAGAGAGAGTCATAAAAAGAACTGGAACACTAAAGGCAGCTATTCCGATTTACCATAAAGACCGCTCTGCTGAGAGCTGTGACATATTTTAAGCGAAAAGTGACACAGCCCCAGGCAAAAACGGGCATTTACGCCGAAAATCAATAGCGCTGTGTCACAAAAACCCGAAAAAATGTCACAGCTCCTAAAGATTAAATTCGAATTCGTGTGTCCCTTATGCCATCTAAAAAGATAAACAAACAGTTATGAGAAATTTTATAATTAAGTATTTTGGACGCTTTATGGCGATCATAGGGTGTTCAACAATGGTTACTGCCTGCTATGGCGTACCATACGATGAATACATTCCTCGTGAGGGAATCAGTGGCCGTGTCGTTGATTCTGAAACTGGCGAACCAATCAAAGGTATTAAGGTCAGAGCTGTGCCATCTACTGAAAGTTTTGGCACAACTCCGTATGATTCATCAGTTTTAACAGATGAAGTCGGCCACTTTGTCATTACTTTCGACATCGACTCATGTCCTCCGGGATATACTATAAAATGCACCGATGTCGATGGTGATCTGAATGGCTCGTATAAAGAAGTCATAACAAAATTTTCGTATGAAGGCGACACTTTTGATCTCGTCATCAAGATGACCCCTAAGCAGCAGTAATTGCACATAATGATTTATAGGGTTTTGGATTTCATAAATTCACGATTATTTGATAATTTTGCAGCCCCGTATTTTCGGGGCTGTAATTGTTTACTGTAGCTGCTGGCTATTGGATGGAATTGGCATTTTGCCACCCCCGGCTAGGGGGAGGGGCCCAGCAAAGCTGGGAGGGTGCCAATGGAATCCTTAGCCACAGCATCATAATGAATAAAGATATATGGCAAGAAAGAAGCAGGATATCATCCTGGAAAACGTTGTAATTGAAGCTGTTGCAGCTGAAGGCAAGGCATTGGCAAAGGTAGACGGAGCTGTGTTGTTCGTACAGTTCGCTGTGCCGGGTGACGTTGTGGATGTGAAGGTGACCAAGAAGAAAAAGAACTACATGGAGGGATTCATCCTCCGTATGGTGAAGCCTTCAGAGCATCGTCTGGAGCCTTTCTGCAAGCATTTCGGTGTTTGCGGAGGCTGTAAATGGCAGCCGCTGCCGTACCAGATGCAGCTTGAGGCAAAGCAGCAGCAGGTATATGACCAGCTCGTTCGCATCGGACATCTTGATGTGCCGGAGATCACCCCTATCCTCGGCTCTGAAGAGACTACCTACTATAGAAACAAGCTTGAGTTCACATTCTCACAGCGCCGCTGGATCTTCGAGAACGAGGATGCAGAAGCTCTTTCCGAGAAGGAGAAATACGGTCTCGGTTTCCATGTAGGCCGCTTCTTCGACAAGGTTCTGGACATTGACCACTGCTATCTCCAGCCGGAACCATCAAACGCAATCCGCTTGTTCATAAAGAAATACGCGCTTGAGCACGGCTTGACCTTCTTCAACATCCGTGAACATGAGGGTTTCCTCAGAAACATGATCGTGCGTACAACTCAGGAAGGAAACGTGATGCTCATCCTCTGCTTCTACTACGAGGATGCAGAGGCCCGCACTGCCCTGCTAGATGCGATTGCAGCCGAATTCCCGCAGATCACTTCCCTCTTCTATGTGATCAACGGCAAGGCTAACGATTCGATCTCAGACCAGGAATGCGTGCTTTACAAAGGTGAGGACGCTATCTACGAATACATGGAAGGACTCAAGTTCAAGATCGGTCCCAAGTCATTCTACCAGACAAACACAAAGCAGGCATACAAGCTTTACAGCGTAGCACGCGAATATGCAGAACTCACTGGTAATGAGGTAGTTTACGACCTCTATACAGGTACAGGTACCATCGCTCAATTCGTCTCGCGCCAGGCATCCAAGGTCATCGGCATCGAGTACGTTCCTGAGGCTATCGAAGATGCAAAGGTGAACGCAGCAAACAACAACATCACAAACTGCGACTTCTATGCAGGCGACATGAAGGACATCCTCACTGACGAGTTCGTGGCAGAGCACGGTCACCCGGATGTGATCATCCTCGACCCACCTCGTGCTGGTATCCACCCGGACGTTGCCCAGGTGATTCTGAACGCTGCTCCAGACCGTATGGTATACGTAAGCTGCAACCCGGCGTCACAGGCACGCGACCTCGAGATCCTCTGCAAGGACTATGTGATCACTGCAGTACGCCCTGTGGACATGTTCCCGCACACTCACCACGTTGAAAATGTGGTTGCACTCAAGCGCAAGTAGCCTGAAAATATTGACATTCAATATAATATAGCATTTCCGGTAGTCAAACAGGGCTACCGGAAATTGCATAAAGACCTGAATATTAACCCATGTCCAGGAAAGCCATCATAACGGATTTCAGAGATCTGAAAGGGAAAGTAACCCTGTCAGATGCTAAGGACGTAACTACCCCAAAAGCAAAGCCACAGACACAACCACAGCAGCCCAAGGCCAAAGAAACACATCTTAAGACAGGCCAACAAGTAGTGCTTATGGATTCCAGCCTTCGAGGACATATCGTGTCATTGGGCAAAAAGGTCAGCATCGAACTGGAAGACGGACTTCTAATCGAAGCTTCATACGGAGAGTTCGCCGTTACTGACGACACAGAGCTTGAGACCCTGAAAAACAGCAAGGTCAAGCATAATGCGACAGCACCACGCATTCCCCGACCAAAGGCATCCGGAAACCTTGAGATAGACCTTCACATTGAAGCGATTCCAGGAGGCAAAAGCGTTCCCAAAGGCCAGCAGCTACAGTTCCAGATGGATACTTTCAAAAGAGTGATCCGCGAAAACATGTCTCACAGGGGCATGAAGATAAGCTTCATCCACGGTGTCGGAGACGGCATCCTGAAGTCAGCCATACGCAAGGAACTTGATGAAGTGTTCGCACTGCGATGTACCTACTCGGTCGGAGATCCGGCAGTAACAGTCGTCACTATCAGATAAACCTTCATAAAAATTCTATTCATGCAGTTCATCAGAAATATATACATCGCCATTATTGCCATTGCTGCCCTCTTTTGCGATATCAACACATTCGCTCAGCAAAACAAATGCACCATATCGGGCCAGGTTATTGAATACGGCTCCAATGAGGTTGTCCCGTTTGCAACTGCACAGATATTTGATGGAGAAAAGTCCATCACAGGAGTCATTGCGGATATCGAAGGAAAATTTACCTTGCAGATTGAGCTGGACAATGGTCAGTACACAATATCAGTCACAGCTTTAGGCTACGAAGACTACAATCAGACAATAATTGCCGACAAGGCAGAGATCGATATGGGAACCATCATGCTTCAGTTGGCCATGATCGATGATTCAATAATCTTTGACAGGTACTACACGCAGAAAACTCCAATGGACAAAACCACCATCAACGCTTCCGCAAGCATGGTGGCAGACAATGGAACTGCAATCGACCTGCTGCGCCAGGCCTCCTCGGTCAGCATACAGAACGACGAAATCTCCATCCGCGGCAACTCAAACATCCTTGTCCTGCTGGACGGAGCTCCAACCACAACAACAGACCTTGCTACCATCCCGGCAGCAAGCATAAAAAACATTGAGGTCATGACTAATCCTGATGCTTCCTACGACGCATCAGGCACAGGCGGAATCATCAACATCATCTCGAAAAAGTCCTCACTGGAGGGGCTGAGCGGCATGGTTTCAGCCAACTATGGATTCAACCATTTCGTAAATGCCAACGCTGCCGTGGCCTATAACACCACCAAGGCCTCATACCGCTTCAACTACAACACCCGTTATGAGGATGACGTCATAAACAGCAGCCTCCAGAGATATGTAAAGGCAACGGGCTACGATGTCAACCAGACCCTGCAGAGTACAAGATACACATACAACAACAATATAGGCCTGGGCGCAGACTTCCGTTTCAACCCGAAAAACAGACTCAGTCTGGACGTGAAGTTCATCCTCCCGCGCCTGAACATCAGGCAGGACGTGCACAATGCTGCCTCAAGCCTGACTGAGGAAGAGTTCAGACACAACGACGTGACATGGAACCGCGAAAACCTCGATGCTTCGCTCTCATACACTCACGTCTTCAAGCCGGAAGTATCTGACATCACTGTGCTTGGTTCGATTTCAAAGATATGGGGCCACAGACCGTCATATTACTATCTGAATGACCAGAAGACAGGATATTCCAACTCCGGCGGAAGTCCTTTCATAGCCAACGCCCAGGTTGACTATAAGCATAAGTTCAATGTCGGAACACTATCTGCAGGAGCCAAACTCACCTACCGACACAACGAGATCTTCCATGAGTTCTATCAGGCCGACGGAGACGGATGGACAAATTCATACGAGCTCAGCAACGACCTCAATCACACCGTGAGGCTTCCGTCTGCCTATGTCATGTTCGGATCGCGACTTGGCCAAAACTTCACCTACAAGGTCGGAGTCCGCACTGAGGTCAGCATCCTTTCCCTCAGCAGTCGACACAATGAATTTGCAGCAGACATTGTCACTCCATTCTTCCTGCCAAGCATCTCCGCATCGTACAAACTATCTGAAAAACAGTCACTTGACTTTGCCCTCTCACGACGCATCGGCTACCCTACCTACCCACAGCTTAACCCATACATGAGCATGGTAGATATGACTACATTCGAACAGGGAAACATGTATCTTCAGCCGGAAAGAGGAACAAAGGTGGATCTGAGCTACAGCCTCAGCAACGGTGGACTGAAGTTTTTTGCAGACGGCTACATGAACTACACAGCCGACTACATATCGCAGATCACGACATTTGACGGAAACAAGCTCATCACAACCTACGTGAATGTAGCATCCGACCTTAAGACCGGTCTCGACCTGTCATTGAATGTGGATGTAACGTCTTGGCTTAATGTATCCCTGGCTGCAAACACCTATTATATAACTTCTGATGGAGAATACAAAGGAGCAGTGATTTCAAACAGAGGCGTCACCAACAACAGCAACATCACGTTTGACTTCATCGCCGGGAAAGGAACGAGCATCCAGTGTCAGTACTTCGTGACAACACCACAGTACTTCCCGCAGCTGACCACAGCACTCACCCACCAGATGAATGCCGGAATCAAGCAGCATTTCTTCAAAGTTCCTGTAACAATTTCACTTCTGGTGACAGACGTCTTCAACACAGCCAGATGGGAAGTGTCGTCATACAACAATGTCTTCGATCTGAAGAACATCAGCCGCAACAAGAGCCGCATGCTCTGGCTCGGCATCTCCTACAACTTCAACTCATTCAAGCAGAAGTCATCCAAGAAAGCCGAGACCGACCGCTCGCTCATCCGACTGGGTCTCTAGCCCATTTCATACCGTATATTTTCATTTCATACACGAGCGCCGAAAGCGCTCGTTTTTACATTATTTTTTGCTCAGATTTGCAGCATCAAATAATGTATATCCATGAAAAAATACCTGATCTTTGCTTTTCTTCTCGCCGGCCTCATCTCATGCGCTCCCAAGTCCGGCAATAACACCGCCTCGGAATCTCAGACCGAAACAGCTGAATGCGACTCTACTCTATCCGGCAACGGAATCTATTATTGGAAAACAATATTCTCATTAAATGACTATGAGAAAGAGTTCCTGCAAAAGCACGACATTTCAAGACTTTACATCAGATTGTTTGAT
>JAZOPY010000072.1:0-8728 GCA_045655825.1 Candidatus Cryptobacteroides sp.
ATTGTGGTATTCTGTCGAATCTATTACTTCGCCATCGTTCCACATGTCTGTCATATATACCCATCCATCTCCTTCAAGACCGGTCAGATTGCCTTCGACTATGCATGTTGGAGTGGTAGATTGTGTACAGGATGCAATGGCAGTAATTAATATCAGATAGAACTTATTCATATGGCCACAATCGTTATTTAATGGTATTCTATCGTATAGAAGCAGTAGTCGTGAACACCATCTATAGTTACCCATTCTTTTGGATGCTGATGTTTATCCCTTAAGCCACAGTAATCTTGCGTAGTCATCTTAGTTCCCATGAAATCTAATGTAGCACAAATACCTCCAGTAACAGCAAACAGCGGAATCTCGTCGTTTATAGTAAGAGTCTGGTCCAAATAAGTCTCAATTGGAATATAACTGCATGATTGTCCCTCTGGCGAAGATATTGTAAAGTTTCTTGGAATCATCAAGTCCATTGTCCTACCGTTAACTGCAAAGGCCAAAGCAACCGAATCCTGTTGTTGTTTCATCATCACTTCAACAGTCATTCCATCTTTATTTGGAATGCTTATACCTGACATTTGCACAGGAATACCGATGTCAACCTTTTGAACAACTCCACCCTTTGCAGTATAACAGTTAAAGACAGCTGTTTTCTTGGAGGACAAATCTGCCTTAACATCTATTTTTAAGTAAGTTTTATTGTCCAGCTTCAACGACAGTTGAGTTGGTACATCTGTACTAATCTTTTCAGAATACTCTATTAGAACATTTTGCGCAAATGTTGGCATTACCAAGAACATGAGTAATGCTATAAGCAAAGAATTTCTACACATTTTCATATCTTCATATTGTTTTATGTTTTATTCCATTTTAAGTGCATCGACCGGGTTATCGGATGCAGCAGAGTAGCTGCGGATTATCACAGTCGCTGCGGTCAGGAGTGCGATGATCAGGTATGACAATATAAATATCCAGACTGAGATATCAGTACGGTAGGCAAAACCTCCCAGCCACCAATTTAGGATCATAAAACTGATTGGTACTGCAATAATGAAACCAACCGTGCAAGTGGCAATATATTTCTTGGATAGTCCTTTGATGATTTCCTCGGTTGTAGCACCGTTTACCTTTCTGATTGCTATCTCTTTCTTCATTACACGAGTTTCAAAACAGTCATGGAGTATATCTCATCGGCGTCCTTGATATTGTCATTCACCTGGCTTTTGTCAATCAGGACGGCTCCAAGTATTATCACAAACGCCAATGCAATGCTCAGCCCCACCACCTCAATGGCGGTGTACAGCTTGTTTCGGCTTAAAAATCTCAGGTAACTTTTCATATTTTAAGATGGCGTTTAAACGCTTGTGTTTCATTGTTTTGCTATATTATCCGTGTCGTCAGGCCATTCATTCTTCAGTGCCTTGGCTACTGTGCCCTTTGACCCGGCCACAAAATCGGCCATATATGTGGCCGACTGTCATATCTGACTCTTATTTTGTGACCGTCACTCCGATGACATAGAAGTGTGGAGAGTATTGCAGGATTTCTGCTGTCATTTCTGGATCTATGACCTCTTCTCCGCAGCATCTGATGATGTTCCACTGCTGGTCGTACCAGAATGACAGGTAGAGGACGAGCGGAATGAATCTGTCGGTTTGAAAGGAACTTGACTTGAATGGCTTAGTGTCGTATTGGTAGACCGGTTCCTTCAATGACTGGTTCTGTATTGGCTTCAGTGGTAATTCCAGACGGCTGCTTCCCATGTTGGCTACAGAAATTTGGCCGACCATCGTTGAATCATTTTTCGAAGGCATGAAACCTATGGTGACCTGGTCCGCTACTGCATAGATACCTTGTTCATAATCGTAGGAGTCTGCCTTTATCAAGGCGAGCTCCTCATCAGAGAGCTCTCTCCACATAAAGTCCTGTACCATGATACGGTTTTCAAAGCTGCCTCTTCTTAAAGTCTTGTCAGTCATGACACCATTAACATATTCCCTTATCTCGAAATTCAAGATATATGTTTCGTTCTTCAGGTCCGAGATGTCGAATGAATATGCTTGATATCCGCTGGCATTCAGCAGTTCGATGTAGTTTTCTATTGAAGTATCCTTCTGCTTGATGTCCTGTGCATATAAAGGTGTCGTAGCAAGGGCTAGAAGCATAGTGCGAAGTACAATGTGTTTAAGTGTCATATTTACAATGGTTTATAAAATTAATGATTATTCCTTCTTCAACGCCTCAGCAGGATTAGTACGTGCGGCACGGAGGGTCTGCCAGAGGACGGCGAGGGTGGAGATGGCGAATGACACGAGTGTCGCAAGAGCGACGTACCAGCCCCAGCCAGGGATGGTGGCGAGGTCGAACCATGCCTGCTTTGTCACAAGGTAGACAGTTACCGGAACAGCCACTATGTTGGCAATCAGGGTGACCTTGAGGAATGACCAGAGAGTGCGTCGTGTCTCTGAGTTGATTGTTCCTCCGAACACCTTCCTTACAGCTGTTTCATGGGTGCTCTCATCAGCATAATAGATGCTCATTCCGATCAGTCCGAGAATCGCGATCAGGACAATCATAAGCGCGATGCCGGAGACTACATTCTTTATGAACTCGATCTTCTGGAGGTCACGTTCGAGTATCTCGGTGAGGTACATCGATTCACGGCCTATGTGCTTTGGATCCACAACTCTGCAGCCGCTTATCTTTTCATATGCTTCAGCTATGACCTGTCGTGCCTTCTCGTGGTCGCCGTTTGTACGGATGATGTAGGCAAGGTTGTAGTCGTTGACATACATTTTAGGGAAAATGTAGATATATCCTGCCGGCTTGTCTTTAACCAGTGTCGGTACTCCGCTCGCAGGAAAATCTTCAATCACTCCCAACTTCTTGAAACCGGTATCATCGTCCTCAAATTCCTCTTGCAGGAATTCACTCTTGTCAAAAATTTCCTTGAACGATTCTGTCATCCAGATGCCATATGGTTCATCACTATACTGTTCTATGATGTTGAACCCATATATATCAAAAGCTTCAGCAGTACAGTATAAATTATGTGTGTTTATCGACTGATCACCATTCTCGTCCAGCCACAATTTACCAACATAGCTGCTGAATACGGTAGCATTGGTATAATCCACGGCTTCGATTTCAGGATGAGTAAGAAGTTCGCTCTGCAACGCATCATAATGAGTGAAACAGTTTGATTCCGGCTCGAGTCTGTCGCTTGGGAGAAGATAGAACAGGTCCTTGTGGTCACATCCGCTGTCGACATTGATCATATTGTCATATCCAACCTGCAGAATGATACTGAAAGTTATGAATGCCGTCGCAAGGACAGTCTGTATGCAGATGAATACCTTGTTCAATATAGTCTTTCTGTTGAAACGTAATGTGCCTTTTGTGACATCGAGAGCACTGAAACGCGAAACGTAATAGGCCGGGATCAATCCGGACAGAACAGATGTCAGCAGCAGAACCACCAGGATCGCTATGACAGTCAATGGCTCGAACGATATGTTGAACCTGCTGCCAAGGCCATCGTATCCCTGAAGCAGATTGTTGATGCCAGGAAGCGCTGCTACAGCAATGCAGATTCCCAGGATTGTGCAGAGCACTGTGACAATGAATGCCTCTTTGAAATATTGGAAATATGTTGCGCTCTTTTGCGAACCAAGCAGGTTTTTTGTCGCAGCTTCCTTTGCTCTCTTGCCGGCAAGTGCCACATTCAGATTGACGTAGTTCATCAGTGCCATGATCATGAGCAGCACAACAAGGATGACTACAATCCTGATAGTAAATTTTGTATTTACAGTAAAGTATTCATTCGCTTCATCGTAGGTGATTTCGTCATATCGCACCAGACGGCATTGTTCATCGGCCAGACGCTTATTGATGGTGCTTACAAAATTCTCATGATAGTGCTCTGACCAACCCGCTCCTTGTGCTGCAACAGTCTCGTCAATATATCTTGCACCAAATTCTTTATAGTGATTTACCGTAAGTTCCCTTATCTTTCTTTCTGCAACATCTGCGTCAACTCCATCCTTGAACTTCACCATTGTGACCATGCCGGAAAGCATTTCCTGGAATGGCAGCGAAGGGTATTTCTCTCCGCGTGCAGACATGGACATGATCATGTCGTTGTACCTGATGAGTCCGTCACCGAAGTCTTTATAGATAGCTGTGATCAGGTAGTCCTTCTCCAGCAGTGTGATGCTCTTTCCGATTGCATCTCCCTCTGGAAAATATGTGTTTGCGAATGTCTCCGAAACGCCCACCTCGGAAGGAGTCTTCAGGAAACCGGCATCACCTGCAATGAAATCACGTGGGAAGAAGTCGAAGAAGTTTTCCTCGCACCAGTTAATCTTCACGCAGTCCGCGTTCTTGAGGGTGAAATGTCCCGGATACAGGAGCATGGTGCTGGTGCATTCGATCTCGGGGATGTTGTCAGAAAGGTGCTCGCCGAGCGCCCATGTCGTATGCATGGAATTCTGATAGCACACGGCGTATATGTCCTCATAATCAGGATTTTCATGACCCATCTTCACAATATTCACCAGCCAGCTTGTAAGTATGATCACAAAAGCCAGCGACACGCTCAATCCCACCACCTGTATGGCCGTGTATCGTTTGTTTCGGCTTAGGAATCTCAGGTAACTTTTCATTGTTGTCTCCTTTAGAAAGGACAAGAGTAATGTCCATACTACCCAAATTTGAAGCGATTATATCACCTCGACATCACCCCTGTCCCAGTAATGCTATAGCTCGTTCTTCACATCGCTGACGATCTGGCCGTCGAAGAGGTTGACGATTCTCTGTGCACATGAGGCGTCTTTCTGCGAGTGGGTTACCATCACGATGGTTGTGCCCTCCTTGTTGAGCTCTGTGAGAAGGTCCATGACTTCCTTGCCGTTCTTAGAGTCGAGGTTACCTGTAGGCTCATCGGCGAGGATCAGCTTAGGGTTTGATACTACAGCACGGGCGATTGCGACGCGCTGCTGCTGACCGCCGGAGAGCTGCTGAGGGAAGTGCTGGGAGCGGTGGCTGATGTTCATTCTCTTGAGCATCTCGGTCACGCGGGCCTTGCGCTCTGATGAACTGATGTTGAGATACTTCAGAGGAAGTTCGACATTCTCATATACATTGAGCTCGTCGATAAGGTTGAAGCTCTGGAACACAAAGCCGATGTTTCCCTTGCGGAACTTGGTACGGGCGTTCTCTTTGAGCTTGCCCACTTCCTGTCCGAGGAGCTGGTAGCTGCCGTCTGTAGGGTTGTCAAGAAGGCCGAGGATGTTCAGGAGGGTTGACTTGCCGCATCCTGAAGGGCCCATAATGGCTACGAATTCGCCGTCCTTGATTTCGAATGAAACCTTGTTCAATGCTGTTGTCTCGATTTCCTCTGTACGGAAAACCTTGCTGAGGTCTGTTACTTTGATCATATTGTTGTGTTTATTTAAAATATCAATGTATTATTGTCTCCAAAATTATCATATCCCGAAGTTATTACTTTTTCTCCAGGTTCAAGGCCTTCGAGCACTTCATAGTACTGCGGATTCTGGCGACCGATGCGGATTTCGCGTTTCACAGCCTTGTCACCCTCTGGAGAGACCACATAGATCCACTTTCCTCCGGTCTTTTGGTAGAATGTGCCGCGTGGGATCAGGATCGCGCTTTCAGGCTGGCCAAGCTGCAGGTTCAAATAATATGTCTGACCGGTGCGGATATTCGCCGGCTGCTCATCGCTGAACTTGAAGTCGGCCTGGAACTTGCCGCCACGCACCTCCGGGTACACCTTGCGGATTACCGCATCGAAAGTCTCGTTCTGGCGTTCGAATGTAGCCGTGAGCCCGGGGCTTACTCTGTCGATGTAGTGCTCGTCTATCTGTGCCTCAATCTTATAGCTGCCCATGGCGTTGATCTGACCGATCTTGGCTCCGCTGCCGATCGACTGGCCGAGCGCAACCTCAAGAAGTCCGAGCACGCCGTCAATGGGAGCCTTAACTGCAAGGTTCTCCTTTCTGTTTCGGATTCGCTGCATGTTAAGCTTCATGTTCTTGAGACTCTCTTCCATCTGATCTATCTGTACACTTCTGTAGATGCTGTCCTGCTCGGCGCGTGCCAGTGTCACTTCAAGCTTCCTGCAGAAGAGTGTATAGTCTTCTTCGGAACGGAGGTATTCCTCCTTGCCTATCAGGCCATCGTCAAACAGACGCTTCTGTGATTCGAGGGCTCGTCCTTTGCGCTTGACTTCAGTCTGCAGTTCAAGGATGTTCAGACTCAGCTGCATCTTCTCCTGTTCCATCTGGATCATTGTGTTTCTCAAGGCATTCTCCTTCTCGGCAAGATTCGCTTCCGAATTGAGTATTTCCATATCAAGGTCATCATTGCTCAAGCGGATTATCACGTCACCGGCCTTCACCTGGGTACCTTCCTCGATAACAATCTCCTCGACTATGCCAGACTCACGCGGGCTTACCTGGATCGTCGTCATAGGCTGGACCTGTCCGCTTATGCGGATGTAGTCATTGAACTCGCCATAGCGTACTTCGCTGATAGTCAAGGTGTCTATATCTACGCGAAGTGTGCTTGCATCGTCTCGGAATATGAGCCAAAGGATGAATGCAGCCATGAATCCTCCAAACCAGTAGGGTAGAGCCTTCCTGCTGAATATCAGGGCTATGCCTTTCTTTTTTTCTAATACTTTATCCATAGTTGAGTAGATTTCTCGACTGCGCTCGAAATGACAATCTACATTATCATTTCGTTTACGTCTATCTCCAGATCTTCACCATTTATGAAGTCATATAATGTAGCCTGACGGAGGCTGTAGTAGAATGTCCAGAAGTTGCTGACATCGCTGATCCACTGACGGAATGCACTGTCGTTCTCAGTCTGGGCCATGTTAAGGTCAGTAACCGTGGCGTTGCCTTCCCTGAAGCGGTGCATCGTGAGTTCGTATCTTTCCGCTGCAATCCTCATGGCCTTTTCTGACACCATGCACTGCTGTCTCTGGTTGTTGAACTGGCTCACTGCAGTGAATATCTGCCTCCTGTAATCATTCTCGTTCTGCTGCACCTGAGCCTTTACAACCTCCTGCGCCGCCTTGGCCTTCTGCACCTTTCCTTTGCCGAGTCCCCAGTCGAAGATCGGGATGCTGAAGGTTACTCCGACGGTCTCCTGGTCGAGCATATTCTTATATGCCTGAGGGAACTCCGGACCGGTCTGCGACATGCCGAAACGGGCATTCAGGGCAAATGAAAATCCCCTCGATGCCTTTGCTCTTGCCACATTGGACTCAGCATTAAGCAGGCTCAGTTCATTGTCCAGACTGAAGCTCGAGTTTTCAAGAGCCTTCTGCATCACAAGATCATAATCCATCTGAACCATAGGCAGCTCAGCATTCATGTCTGGGATGATTTCGAAAGACTCGTCATAACCGAGCAGGGAATTCAGCACCATCTGAGCCTCGCGGACCTGCACTGCAGTTTCATTTATGGCTATGCTGTCGTTGAGCATGCGCAGCTCCAGCTGAAGATATTCAGCTTTGGTGACATTTCCCAGCTGAAGTCTCTCCTTTGCGATCTTCAGCATATTCCCTGAGTTCCTGAAGTTGCTCTGGCTGATCTCATTGTTCATCTGCGCAAGCAGTAGATTATGGTATGCATATACGACATTGATGGTGATCGCCTCCATTGCCTCCAGATAGTCTCTCTTGCCCTTTTCGTAGGCCTTAGGTTCTATCTTCTTGTCCCATTTGAACTGATTGTACGTGAAGAGTGGCTGATAATACGACACCGTTATCGGGCGCGAATACCAGGTCAGGCTCTTGTTGCTTCCGAACTGGTCTATGCGTGAGAGGTCCGAGAATACGGAAAGAGTACCTCCGGTGAAAGTTATATTTTGGTTGACCTGCAGTCCCACTCCGTTCTGAAGATTGTTTGAACTTACATAATTAAGGCTTCCGTCTTCAGGGTTCTGCAGCAATGTAAGCGAACGGTCGAAATTCATGATGTCTCCGTATAGATAGAACGACGGAAGTCTGCTCGCCTTGTATGAGCGGTAGGCCCAGTATGTAGATATGAATGCCTGGCGTGCCTCCAGCGCTTCGACCGACTGATTGCGTGCAGTATGGATAGCCTGAGCGAGGCTCATCCGATCCTGAGCTGATGCAGTTGTCAAAGCTATAATAAAGGTAAGGAATGTCAATATCAGGTTTTTCATCAGGATAATTTAATTCATATCCCGATGAACATCAGCCGTGCCATAAATTGTAATGTGTTATGATATAGGGTGTTATGTGAATATGCGTTCTGAAGCAAGTGTAAAGAAATCTTACACTTTTGTAAAGTTGTAAACATCTGCCGTGCAGCGAAACTGTATCTTCATGCATCTAAAATCCGGATTATTCACCTTTATTATGAAAAGATTTGTTACCCTCATGAAGACAATTGTCCGAATCTTTTTGGCAGTTGTTCTGCTTTCAACGTCATATACCGCTCAGGCACAGGCTCAGACTGACAGCACAAGTGTCAGATCCTCTCGTGCGTTCGAGGTGGATTTTAAATTATGGAATTCATTCGGTACGACGAATATGGATCATCTTGCACACATCATGCTCGGTGCAGAATTCAGATATAACCTGCGCAGGTGTCCTGTGTCGGTAGGACTTGGCGGGGGATTGTCACTTCCTTTTTCAATGGAGCCAGTAGAGGCTGGGTCGGCGACACCTCTC
>JAZOPY010000073.1:0-18171 GCA_045655825.1 Candidatus Cryptobacteroides sp.
ACGCCATCCTGGACGGCGAGATTGAGAACACCTTCGAAGCTGCGGACGCATTCATGCGCATCAAGGCGGCGGAAATCGGTCTGTTCCCGGTAAAATAAAAAATGCGACCTTAGACGAGGACGCATTTTGTTTGGATTCTATGCTCTCTTTTCTTTCTCTTTTACTAGTTTCTCCTTGAGAATGTCTGCGCAGTCTACTACTGCATCTTCGAAGGTCTTTGCATTCTTCTCAACCACGATTGTGCTGCCAGGAACACTTACAATGACCTTGACGTTCTTGTTTTCCTGATCTGGAAGCAATGAAAGGGCCACATCTACTCCGGTAATCGCATCGTAGAATTTCTCGATTTTTGAGAATTTCTTTTCTACAAAGTCCAACAGTTTCTGATCTGCATTGAACTTGATGGATTGTACTCTAATCTCCATGTTTACCTCCATTTTTTGCCCTTGGATGGGCGTGTTCATAAATATTCTTGAGTTGGGCGATGCTGCTATGGGTGTAGATCTGAGTCGTAGCCATTGACGAATGACCAAGCATTTCCTTGATGGAATGAAGGTCTGTCCCTTCATTGAGCAGTTCGGTAGCGATAGAATGTCTTAGAACATGAGGCGACCGGCGACCGGTTATTCCCTTCACGTCCGACAGCTCGCTCTTTACTGTTCTGTCAACATACCCTGCATAAATCTTATGCTGCGAATAAGTGACAAGAAGCGGCTCTTTCAAAGACCTTTTCCTTCCGCACAACGCCTCAACTGCTTCCAAATATAATAAAATTTCTTCTGATAATGAAGCAATGAGAGGTATTTCTCTCATTTTATCACCTTTTCCGAGTACTTTGACAACTTTTCTGCCAAAATCAATGCTACCTATGGTCATCTCTACCAGTTCCGAACGTCTTACTCCTAATGAGTACAGGAGACTGATGATAAGGCGCGCCAGACGCTTCTTATATGAGAACTGCTCCTGCTTGGAGTGTGGATTTTGCAGGAAGGCATCAAGATATTCCCTGGATGAGAAGTGCTCGGTATGATTAAAATATTCTGTCATGGAATCCTGAGTATAGAACTGGGGCAGACGCTTCTCGTTCTTTGGCCTTGATATCAGATTTACAGGATTGGACTCAAGTCTCCCCTTCTTGATAAGGAAAGTACAGAAACCACTCAGTGCAGAAAGGTGCAGGTTGACTGTCTTCGAAGACATCTGACGATCATCGATCAGAAACACTTCATATGAACGTATCTCTGGAACATTGAGAGATGAGAGCAGCTCTTCATCAGACTTCGCATCAGATCTGGCAGCGAAATCCTCGATGACCTGGGCATAAATATCAACAGTACGGGTTGAATAACGCCGTACTGTCCGGATATAATCAATGTATTGATTTATCAGATTCATATCAGACTACAAAACCGGGAGGAGCCCCATTGCAGCAGCCTCCTGCCGCATATAAGCATCGGCCGCCTCGAAAGAGTTCTCTATGCGTCCGTCAAGTATTGCATCTTTCACGGCCTCCTTCAGAATACCGATTTCACGACATGGACTGATGCCGAAGATTTCCATCACATATTCGCCTGTAATAGGATTTTTCCAATTTCTTATAGCATCTTTCGCTTCCACCTCGACCATCTTCTGCCTTACAAGCTCGAAGTTGGCATGCAAGCGTTCGACCTTCCGAGGATTCTTTGAAGTTATATCCGCATGACAAAGAAGCATCAGATCATCAATATCGTTTCCTGCATCAAACAGGAGTCTTCTTACCGCAGAATCAGTCACTTCGTCAGTGACAAGCGCTATCGGCCTGAGGTGCAGGGCAACAAGCTTCTGCACATACTTCATCTTCTCGTTCAAAGGCATCTTGAGACCCTGGAATATCTTCGGTATCCATTTCGAGCCAACGACTTCGTGTCCATGGAAAGTCCAGCCGAGAGCGGGATCATATCTCTTGGTCGCAGGCTTTGCAATATCATGCAGGAGAGCCGCCCAGCGAAGCCATACGTTTGGTTCGGTACGGACCTTTGCTACTTCCTGGCCATCCTCAAAGACATAATCCTTAAGCTTTCCCTCGGCAATCGCCTGAATTTCGGCTGCCGCCACATTGTCCAGAACCTCCAGAGTGTGTGAGAAGTTCTCCTTATGGCCTTTGCCGTCCACGTTTTCAACTCCCTTAAGCTTTGCGAGCTGAGGCAGAATGCACTCCAGCAGGCCGGTCTCGTCGAGGAGACGGAAGCCTATCGAAGGCTTCGGAGTCACAAGCATCTTATTCAGTTCCTCGACAATGCGCTCCTTCGAGAGGATTGACATGCGGTCAAGGTTTCTTCTTATCGAATCCAGGGACTCCTGAACTATGTGAAACTGCTGGTTTTCGGTCGAAAGCTTTGTTGCAAATCTAACGGCACGGACCATTCTGAGAGGGTCATCGCTATAGGTCGTATCCGGATCGAGCGGAGTCCTGATGATGCCTGCAGCCAGGTCACGGATACCTCCGAACGGGTCCACAAGCGCTCCGAAATCTTCTTTCTGAAGACTGAAGGCCATCGCATTGATGGTGAAGTCTCTTCTGAGCTGATCCTCCTCAAGAGTACCGTCTTCGACAATCGGCTTGCGTGAGTCCCTGTTGTAAGACTCCTTGCGTGCGCCGACAAACTCTATCTCGATTCCCTTGAATCTGAGCATGGCCGTACCGAAATTCTTGAAGACAGAGACATTGCTTCGCACCTTGGCGCCTACAGCCTCCGCAAGAGCGATTCCGCTACCTTCCACTACGATATCAATATCCTTGCTCGGCCTTCCGAGAAAACAGTCACGGACATACCCTCCGATCACGAAGGCACGCACGCCCTGCTCCTGAGCTGTTTCAGAAACTATCTTGAAGATCTGGTGATCCAAATAACCTTGAACTATCGACATTTTATTTCAACATTTCGTTATAAACCGGAAAGGAAGTCAGAAAAACATACCTGTTCCCTTCCCTTCCACACATATATGTTTTGGTGCCATTGGTGATGATCATATACTTGACATCCAGCACCATATTGTATCTGACAGCCTGATCCAGGACCTCCTGGGTCAGTTCGACCTCAGGCCGCTTGCACTCGACGACAACAAGAGGCCTTGCGCTGCGGTCATAGACTATAATGTCTGCGCGGAACTGCTTGTCTCCCAACTTGAATCCTGCCTCGCTCATCATCATGTGCAGGGGTACCTGCAGCTTCGAGTTCAGCACCCCTATGCACCACTGGCGCACCTGCTCTTCCGGAGTAAGCGCCACCTCCTTCTTTCTGAGAGGATCCCATATCGTCTGTCTGCCTGTCATATAACTTGCAAATATAATCAAATTTATTCTTACTTTTGCACCGAAAAATCCATTACAGATGAGCAGCAGAGAATTAAAACTTGTATTTGAAGACCAGTGGCTGGTGGTAGTAGAAAAACCGTCCGGACTCCTCTCCATCTCCACAGGACGCACACGCGAAAAGGAGACTACAGCATATTCAATATTGAAAGAGCATTTCGGAGAACTGTTCATCGTACACAGACTCGACAGGGACACATCAGGCCTGATCGTATTCGCAAAGGACCACGACACCAAGCTGGCACTTCAGGAAAACTGGTATGAGGCTGTACTGGAGCGAAAGTATGTTGCTATTCTCGAGGGCAGGATCGAGGACGAGGAGGGATGGATCGAGACATGGCTCTTCGAGCATCCGAAGTCAATGAAGGTGCACTGCTATGCACTCAGGAAGGGTGACAACCCGGATAACCCGCCGCAGAAGGACTGGCATTACGCATCCACTCACTGCCGTAAGCTGAAGCATGGCCAGATAGACGGAGAAAACTACACACAGGTAGAGTTCGAACTGGAGACAGGAAGAAAGAACCAGATACGCGTTCACTCACAGTGGATAGGCCACCCGATTGCCGGAGACCGCAAGTACGACGCAAAGACCAACCCTATCGGGCGCCTTGCCCTTCACGCGCAGACTCTCGCGTTCATCCACCCATGGACCGGCAAGACACTCAGATTCACATCAAGACTTCCCAAGCAGTTCAGCAGACTGTAGACGGGACAGTTCTATTTCTGAAGTCTTTGACCAGGAAATATAAGAAGGAAGCGGCTGAGAAGGCTTATCCGAAAGCATACGGACAATCTTTTCAGCCATATTTCTCTCAAAGCCCTCACCAAGAGGCACAACATTGTCGCCACCGATCACCTCGGCGATTCCTCCAACATCAGACCCCACAACATTTGCTCCGCAACTGAGAGCCTCGGCGCAGACAAGTGGCAGGCCTTCATTAAGGCTTGGCAGAACGAGAACGTCTATGCAGTTCATAAGGGCCGGCATGTTTTCAGTATCGACATTGCCAAGGAAGGTGATTTCCCGTCCAAAATTGCGGGCCTGGAATGCGGACTCAAGGGGTTTGCGGAGCTTGCCGTCACCAGCTATAACTAAATGCAGAGGGCCCTCCTGGCCATATTTTTCCTTGACTGACCTGAATATCTCCGGAAGGGACATGACATTCTTCACAGCGGAGAGATTTCCCACAAATGCCACAACCTTTTCCCCATCTGAAATGCCAAAATTCTCACGCGCCTGAGCAAGTGCAGCAGCATCAAGCTTGACAAACTCCTCACCGACACCATTATACAGCACCTCTTTTCGGGCATTGACTGTAATCTTATCAGAAGCCTTCATCAGAGCCTTGCTGACAAAGAAATTACATCTGGCCGCCTCCATAACCTTGCATGTATCCTTGAGGATCACGGAGCGTCTCCAAGGGTGAGTATGCACATCAGAACCATGCCAATTGGCAAAGTACGGCGTACCGTACCGCATGTATCCCTCATAGGCGAAAAGAGCGCCCGTGAATGAGTGGGCAATCACCACGTCATAGCCTTGAAGAAAAGGCACGTGTCGATCCATAAATTTCTTGAACAGTAATGGTCTGGCTCCGAATTTCTCCAAAGTTATATGATCAAGAATGGAGAACTTATACCAAAGCAACCTGTATGTGATTCCGTCAATCTCAACCGAACTGACATCAGGAGCATACGCAGTGTGACGCACGGCACGGGTAAAGACATTGTCACGGGAATGAATGCAATACGCATCCACCCAACACTCCCCTGATGCCAGAAGAGACTTAACACGATTGTGAACCGCATTGAAAAGTCCTTTTCTGTCAAAGGGGCTGCTCTCGAATATGACAGCTACGCGCATCATTTCTTTCGACAAAACGACTTATTAACCTTGGCCATAAGGCGGTATGTCCTTATGCTGAAAGGAATCTTCCTGATTTTATAAAGGAGGATATTTGGCACCTGGCCGATCCTGAGGGAGAAAATGCCTAAATTCTTATCAGCATCCATAAGCGAGTATATCCATGTAAGACACTCCTCATTGAGATGCTCGGACTCACGCGTAGCAAAAATATTCAGAATACGGCAGAGGTATCTTCCCACCACCTCATTATGATATAAAAGCTGGATCTTTGTAACAGATGAGAAACGGCTGTATAAAGATGACAGCAGCGTAATGTATTTCGGAAGGAACTGACGCAGTTTAGCTATATGAGCATCAGACGATATGTCGCTGCCTAAAGAGCCTGCACGGACATAATAACCATACACAGCATGAGAAACAGTAAGGAACGACGTACTCTTGCTAAGGATTTCAAAGACAAACAGCTTATCTTCGGCATAATTCAGTTGCTCATCAAAACGGGTATCTCCTATAGCCTTCATTCTGAACAACTTAGCCCATGGAGAATCCAGAAGTTCACAGTTACGGATGATGTTTTCCTGAAAAAAGTTCTGGCACTCATTTCCTTTATATGACTTTGTTGCAGCCGGTTTAACCTCCTTGCTTGGCACATTTTCGACATAGGATCCGTATCCTCCGATAACGACATCCTCGCCTCCGATGTTCTCCAGCATGTTCTCCAATGCGTATGGAAGCAACATGTCATCAGAGTCAACGAACATGACATATTCACCCTGCGCAATGTTCAGACCGGCATTTCTTGCGGCACTGACACCCTTATTCGGCTGATGTATAGAGATGAACTTAGGGTCCGTGCTCGAATAGCGATCACAAATCAACGGAGATGCGTCAGTACTTCCGTCATCAACAAGGATGACTTCATACGATGTATATTCCTGATCCAGAATACTATGCAGACAACGATCCAAATACTCTTCTGCATTATATACAGGAATGATTATACTGATTTTTACTTTATCCATATCACAAATCTCAATCTTACAAATTTAAAGATTACTGCGCAAAAACTCAATACATTCCTCCCGCTTTTGCGCCAACACTGCATCTATCTGTCCCCAGTCCGGCTCCGAGAGGAAGAACTCCCCATCATCTTCCGGATCAATCCCGTGCACCAGCCTCTGATCCAGCCCGAACATGTTCACGAGCGACTGAAGCCTCGCCATTCCTCGGCTGGAATTGCCCACAGCTACGAATCTCTTGTGCATCATTATCGAAAGCACGCAGCCATGGAAAGAGTCAGTCACTATAAAATCCGCATCTGCAAAGCCAGCAAGCCACTGTTCTACAGACGGAACAACTCTACTCTGAAGAGGCAGACTCCTGTCATACGGACTGACTGAAAGGTCATGAACCGATTTCGCAGCTACACTTGAGATAAACTCCACAACTGACTGTTTGTGAGCATCTTTATCAAGTATATACGTCGCAACCTTATCCTTGGCAGGATGTTCTTTTGCCTTTGATGCCAGAGTCTTATAGCACTCCGCATCGAGCAGCATTACAGGATCCAGCACATGGGCGGCATCTTCGCGTTCAAACCATTCCGAACACATCCTCACTCCGGATTCCTCACGTACAGAAACAGCATCAAACTTCCTTAACAGGTCTACGCATCTACCTAACAATTCGGAGTCATATTCCAGTTCGGAAGTACCGAAAGAAGCAGCATAGGCAACACGCTTGACATCCCAGTCCCTTGCAAATGCGAGAAAGGCATCCTGTACACCTGGAAAGTATCGAGGTCTCCAGACCTGATCGCTGCCGACGACAAATGAGTCATAATCACCTTGCTGAATCTGGCTGAATGAACGTACTATACGCGGATTTATATATTTGTCTACAAAAACCGCCGTATTTGCACCGACAACAGGAAGCTCATCCCTGAATCTTTTTTCTCTGAAGATCTCCACAGCTGCACCACCCTTCAGCATACGCTGCACAAGTCTGCGGGCATATACCAGAGGAGCCTTCACCCCTCGCGGGGCAGGCATCTTTTCCTCACGGTCCAGCACAGTCACCTCATGTCCCAACTGACGGAGCGTTTCCTTCAATGCGTATGCCTGAAGCAGTCCGCCGTAGTTGGTATGAAGCGGCAATGTCACTATAGCTACCTTCATTTCAATATCCTCCTTTTCATTGACGAGAGTGCCGACCTGAAGCCACGCCACATCCTTTGCGGCAGGGGCCTTTTGACAACATATCTCATCATAAGTTTATACACATCAACACCTGCAACCTTCAGGCCCTCAAAGAATTCAGTCCTTTTTTCAGGCATAGCCACAGACTCAGCAAAACCACCATTCTCAGCCTTCACATTGTCCACCGGAATTTCCTTCATGAAGCTGACATCAATGCTCCTGAGCAGATCCCCTCCAGCTTCTGAATTGACCAGCACACCTGAGGCTCCCCTGTCATCGTTCAACTCCGGAACCGTATTCCTTACGCTCCACAGATCGGACAAGGTCAGATCGCTGCAGCTCCGGCCTCCTCTTGCGGGACAATTGTAACATGACGGCCTGAGAGTCATGTTCTGCATGAACAGAGCCATATATGGATCATCTACTGCCTTGACACATACCTCCTTCTGAGCGTAAGAGGTCTTGAAGCAATAATGTCTCCAGCCTTTCGACTTATCCCTGAAATCCACAGAAGTCATCCTGGCCCCATGACGTTTTTCCAATGCATCCACATACATCTTCCAAAGGCCAGGACCAGGCACTCCATGGCATGCGATATCTATAGTAATAAGATTTTCGGACGGGGCGCCAAGGTATTTCTGAAGTCCGGCGACCTGACACGGCGTACCGGTAAACAGCACTTTGCGTCCATTCTTCAAGTATTCCTCCACATCAGACAGAACAGAATACAGGTCGCTCTGCACATATTTAGACCCTCGCATTCTCTCAACTTCCTCAATCGTTTCGGCTTCAGCATGACCTATCGTCATGTCAGATTCCATTACGGCACCGAAGACAACTCCACCCGCGTCAACGACTGATTTGGCCAATGCCGGGAAGACTCCGCCGGATGAAGAACCGTCTACATGAGAGTCACATCGGACTGCATAGGCTGCAACCGGCTCACACGGCTGAGCCGGTGCAAGGACGGGACAGACAGACTCGCATCTGCCACAGCCGATGCAGATGTCCTGATTGGCTACAGGATAGTCAAAGCCTTCATCCCTGTCACGGCGCATGACAATACACTGCACAGGACATGCATTCACGCATGCAGTACAGCCGCAGCACTTGGTCTTATCTGTTATCTGTATCATCTGCCTTTCCTTCTGACAAACAGGTCCTTCACCATCTTTCTTTCATCGCTGTCCATACCGATCATATATATGACGACTCCTGTCCACACCACGCAGACTGCAGCACTATAAACAGCACCCCAAAGGCCGAGAGGCTTGACCAACTCAAAAAGAAGAGGCACAACAGCACAGCACGGGAGCACGACAAGAATCGAGCGGACAAACACCTTCACGACGAAGTCCCTGATCGGGAAGCCGGTAGCACGGCTGAGCATGATCTGGCGGGCCCAGAGACAAATCTGCGATAGTCCGATCGCAACCATTACCGTCACCTCAGGCATCGCCCCCAACTTAAGGCATATATATGATATAGGTATATTCATAAGCTGTATTCCACCGACCACAAGCTGATAGTTCCTGATGCTGCCAGTAGCAAGCATGGCTGTGATCATAGGATTGGAAAGAGACTCACTGAGGGCAAAGATCAGGAAAAGCTGCACGAAGAGAGTGGTGTGTGCCGGTACATCCTTAAGCCATACCCCAAGGACAGCCTCAGTATTCAGTATCAATGGCATTACCAGCATCAAAAGCAGGTAAAACGACATTTTTGACGACCTGCGGACCAGAGAGAACATATACTGATGCTCTCCCGATGCATACGACTTGGTGATCTGCGGATTTACTGCAGTCATGAAATTGGTGACGAAGCTCTGGACTGCACCATTGAGCTGGACTGCGACTCCCCTGGCCGCATTGACTGCCGGACCTGAGAAAAGGTTCACCAGAATGTTTCCGCCCTGATCTCGGAGGACTCCTGACGTAACTCCAACAAAGTTCCATCCGGCAAAAGCGAACATCTCGCGGATCAGTCTGCCGTCAAACATCGGACGATAGCGGCACTCTTCGAAGTTTATCCTGCAGTAAATGCTATATGCCACTCGCACCAGAATGACCGTAACCGCCATTAACGCAGCATACTGCACGAGCCTGTCACCATCTGAACCTGCTATGAGGAGCGCAGTGCCAAGTCTTAGCAAGCCGTCCAGAATACCGATGTAAGCATAAGCTGACATCTTTTCATGTGCGGTGATGGAAGCCATCTGCGGAACGCTCATCAGATTGATCACGAATGCCAGAAGGGAAAAATGCAGCACCATTCTGGCTGCAGGAATGCGAGACGGGTCAATAGTCATCTCATTGTTGATGAACCAAAGACCGATCGGCTCAGCCAGGAGAACGACAACCGCACCAAGAATAAGCTGAATGTTGACTGCCGTAGAATATACCTTGTTGAGTTCAGCACATTGCCCCTTGCCCATCTCAAAGGTTATGAATCTGGACACAGCTGAATTCAGGGCTCCGGATATGATGGTGAACATCGCCACGACTCCGCCTACAACGCTGTACACGCCGAAATCAGTCTCACCCAACGCCTCCAGCACGACACGCGACGTATACAGGCCGACCAGCATCAGCACCATCATCCTGACATACAGCATCAGCGTGTTACGCGCAATTCGCGCCCCCCTATGTTGATTACCATTCATATTATAAATACAAATATACGAAAGTAAATGGGATTTATTTTGGCAATCTCAATTATTGTTGCTAAATTAGTGGTCGTTATTGATATTAAAAACACTTAAACACTAATACTATGGTAAGATATTGTGTAATGTGGAAGTTCAAACCATCAGATGGTAAGACTCCAAAGGAACTCGCTGAAGATGTCAAGGAAAAATATGAGGCCCTCTTGGGTCTTGTGCCAGGTCTGAAGCACATCGAAGTTGGCGTAAACAGAAATGAAGGAAAAACATCTTACGATGCAGTGATGATGGCTGATTTCGAGTCTTGGGAGGCTCTCGCAGCTTATAAGGCAGACACCTTGAGGGACAACGTTATCGAGTACGTGAAGACAATTGCAGAAGTTCGCGCAAAGGTTGAGTACGAAAGATAAAATAACATCACATAAACAAAATCAGGACTTCGCTTGAAGTCCTGATTTTTTATTTAATTATTTCTGATATTTCTTTGTATGCTCGGCTATTAGTTCCGGATCATTGAAATAGTCAATCTGCATTGCCTTGCGCACGTCTGCAAGAGTCTTGGCAGCCTCAGCACGCGCAACCTCTGAACCTTTGCGGAGGATTTCATAGACAGCAGGGATGTTCTTCTCATACTCTGCCCTTCTTTCGCGCATAGGCTGCAGGAAGTCTTCCATGATGTTGAACAGGAACTTCTTGCATGTACCGTCTCCAAGACCTCCTCTACGGTAATGATCCTTCATCTCGTCGAGGTTCTTGTACTCAGGAAGGAACTTCTCGAAGTGAGAGTCATTGCAGAAGGCATCGAGATATGTGAATACCACATTTCCCTCCACATGACCCGGATCCGTGATCTGAAGGTGCTCAGGGTCTGTGTACATGCTGTTCACCTTCTTCTTGATCTCCTTTGAAGTATCTGAAAGGTAGATGCAGTTGCCAAGTGACTTTGACATCTTCGCCTTACCGTCTGTGCCTGGAAGTCTGAGACATGCCGAGTTTTCAGGAAGCATCATCTCAGGAGTAACGAGAGTCTCGCCATAGACAGCGTTGAACTTATGCACGATCTCGCGGGTCTGCTCGATCATCGGAGCCTGGTCCACGCCCACAGGAACTGTTGTTGCGCGGAATGCTGTAATGTCAGACGCCTGGCTGATAGGGTATGTGAAGAATCCGACTGGAGTTCCCTTCTTGTTCTGATTCTCATCGTCCTCTCCCTCTGAGAAGCCACGGAGCTGAATCTCCTGCTTTACGGTAGGATTTCTCTGAAGACGCTGAACTGTCACGAGGTTCATATAGTAGAACGCAAGCTCGCAAAGCTCCGGAACCTGAGACTGGATGAAGATAGTCACCTTCTCAGGATCAAGTCCTGCAGAAAGATAATCGAGAGCTACCTCAATGATGTTCTGACGGATCTTCTCCGGATTGTCTGCGTTGTCTGTCAGAGCCTGTGCGTCAGCGATCATGATGAAGATCTTCTCGAACTCACCTGAATTCTGAAGCTCAACTCTTCTTCTAAGCGATCCCACATAGTGTCCGAGATGGAGTTTTCCGGTCGGACGGTCGCCTGTTAGTATAACTTTTCCCATTATTATTTCGTGTTATTATTATTCAACTTAGCACTCCGGCCTAAGCTCGGCCGGCAGAACGATTCTGTAAAGGTTGCAGCCGATGAGGTTACCGAGAACTGTGCATACATATACTCCAAGAAGTTCTAAAGACCAGAACTCGAACGGCATCGCAAGGTAGTAGAAGGCATCAGCAACGCAGTGTGTGAATCCGCAGACAATGAAGAGCGGCACTGCGAAAAGAAGCGGAAGGATGTTCTTCTGACGGGCAAATGTCACCGCAGTCGTCATCAACAGACCGCAACCGATGCCGAGAAGTCCGCAGTTGACAGCACCTGTTTTAAGTCTGAGGGACGCAATGCCCTGCGCAACGTCCTGGATAGTCTTTCCAGTCTCGGGATTTGCGATCGGAGATACTCTTGTGAGCAGTCCCATGCAGAGGCAACCGATGATGTTTCCAAGAAGGATAAGGAACAGTGTTCCGACTTCGTTCTTCTTGATGAAACCTGCCGTACCGGTATAGAGTTTAAGCTTGTATCCCACAACCGCCATCAGTCCGAGAGAGAAGAGGATGGCTCCTGCAAGAGTGCCATACTGTCCCTGAAGTCCGGCTGCAAGGAATCCAAATCCTGCAGTTCCGATGAATATGCCAGCAAAAATCGCCGAGCGAAGAGTATTTACCATAAATTCCGTCGTATATAAAAACAAACTGCAAATATACACTATTTTCTGCAATTTTCTTGACAATACGTGCGTGAAGGGGAATTTTGCACATCGGTCACAGTCAGAATTTCTCCGGAGACATTGAATCGGATGTTGTAGCCGGCGAATGACATCCCGTATTCCCTTTCCGGATCGTCGTGATAGGACGGACGAGGGTCGAGCTGGAGGGTTTCAATCAGGGCAGGGATGATGGATCTGTCAGCTATCCGGGCAGAAAGCTCAGAAGGCAGAACAACCTTCAGACCGGCTTCGCTCAATTGATCCACGTAACCGCACACAGCTTCAGGGCGGGAGTCCGCATATTTGATATAAGGTTTGATATCGTATACAGGAGTTCCGTCCATCAGGTCTGCTCCTGAAACGAGAATGACCGGACCGTCAGGAGTATCTAGATCTATCCCGGATATCTTCACGCAAGAAAGTCCAAGTGGATTTGGGCGGAACGGAGAGCGCGTTGCGAACACTCCCATGTGGGCATTGCCCCCAAGACGAGGAGGACGGACTGTAGGCTGCCACTCCCCTTCCTGACGTCGGTTTGCAGAGAATTCCCAGATCAGCCAAAGGTGTGAAAAGCCATCAAGACCTCTGAGAGCATCAGGATTGCGATACTCTTTTTCGAATACTATCCTGCCGTTGAGTTTCTTCGCCAGTCCGCTTTGACGTGGGATACCGAACTTCTCAGCGAATTCTGTATGTATATATGCGATTGGTCTTATCTCCATTTTTATATGATTTCAGACCGTAAATTTACCAAAATATCGATTGGACCGAAAATTTTGGCATCTTTTTAGTCATTCCATGCAACAAAACCACCGACCATTGCATCTATATGCCGGTTTTTGAAAGTTAGTAGTAGTAAACATATAGAAATGAAGAAGACATTTATGATCCTTGTGGCAGCGCTTGCTGCCCTGACAGGATGCAACAAAAGTGGCACAGAGCTGGAAAGAGATGGATTCATCATCGAGAAGACAGCACACACGATTACCATAAACATTGACAGTCCAGTTGAAACATTCTGGGTTTCAAGTTCAGACAATCCGGAGACCGTAGAAGGAATTATCAGCGAAGATGGAAAATCAATCGAATGTTCAGGCGACTGGTATTCAGCCAAAGTCAACACAGACGGCAAGAAGGAAATCATCATCAGCGTTGACGAAAACACAACAGGCGCAGAACGAGACCTCATCCTTTCAGCCTACTACATGGGCAAGAGCGGCAGGATGGTGATCACACAGAAAGCAAAACAATAAATGGCAGTCAGATGACTGCCATTTATTGTTTCATAAGTGATTTTTACTGAAGGGAGTTTGCAAGCTTCTGTGCGATCTTGTTAAATCTGTTTGCCTGAGCAACAGTTAACTGATCAGCCACTTCACCGACCTCAGTTGCAAACTCTGCAAGTTCTTCTGACATCTCTGCCAACTCTGTCATTGCATCCATATCGCCGGCCATTGCATCATTATAGAGTTCGATATACTCGTCAACATACTCCTCATATTCATCAAGTACTTCATCCCATTCGCTTGCACTCATCTCAATCTCCTCTTCCTCATAGTACTCTTCGTCAGTTGCGAAATCTGGATCAACTCCTTCCATATATTTCATGATAGCCTCTTCAGCTCTCTCCTGTTCCTCAGGTGTAAGACCCTCAGCCCATTTTTGCATTTCCTCAGCAAGCTCCATAAGTTTCACATAATCTCCAGACTCTTCGAGCTCCATAACCTTTTTAGTGTATTCAACTGCCTTTTCTTCTACTGTTTGGGCTTTCTTATTTCCGCCACCGCATGCAAACAATACAGCTGACGCTGCAAGGATTAAAAATAGCTTTTTCATTGATTTTTAAATTTATGTTTTGCCTACTCTAGATTGGATTTTCGGCTTCTTCCTTCGATATTTCTTCAAAGTTATTAAATAACACCGATATCTGCAATCTTTGCTTGAACAAAGTTTATCAAAGCCTGCGGATTGATCTCCACCTGCAGTCCACGGACACCGGCGCTGACGTATATTACATCCTGATCAAGAGCAGTCGTGTGAAAATAAGTAGGAAAACGCTTCTTCATACCTATTGGTGAGCAGCCACCTCTGATGTAGCCTGTAACCTGAAGCAGATCCTTCATCGCGATCATCTCGACCTTCTTGTTGCCGGACACCTTTGCCAAGGCTTTCAGGTCAACTTCCATGTTGCCGGGTATCACAGCCACGATATGCCCCGTCCTGTCGCCATGCAGCACAAGAGTCTTGAACACCCTCGCAATGTCCTGCCCGAGGCAGTCAGCCACATGCTGAACTGCAAGGTCATTCTCGTCGACCTCATATGTTATGAGATTATACTGTAGCTTAGCCTTGTCAAGGAGACGGGCTGCATTGGTCTTTTCTATTTTCTTAGCCATTTGTTTTCTGTATGCCTTAAGCCATGCAAAGATAGCAAATTTGGTATTACGTTTGATATGTCAGCACCTCGTGGGCACATATATATAATAGTATAAAAGACAGGATTATGGAAAACCAGAAGTACGAATCTCCTGATGTGGAGATAATAAAGGTAGAAGTCGACCAGCCGATTTTGACTGCCAGCTTTACAGGCGAAGACATCAATGAATGGGAAGACATGTTTTAATTAATTTAAAAGATCATGAAAGCAGCAGACGCGAGTCGGATTTGACGCAAACAACTCATTCTATTGGCACACAGGAGACCAGATCGGCGTGCTGACTTCCGGAGGCCTGAAAGCCATGACACTGGATGGCCAGTACCACAAAAAGGCCACAGGAGTGTTTTACGGTGATTTCCTTGAGGACTTTGGAGAATACGTCGTGTACCCATACGGCAGCCATATCTTCGGAAACGGACAACTGACATTCGTTCTCCCCTCTTCATACACATACACATCTATAGAGGCAGACGCCAATAGTTTCAATCCACCGATGTTGGGTAGGATCAATGCAGACGTAGCTCAACTTAGACATCTTGCGAGCTTCTTCAAGATAACCTGAAGTTCATCTTCACTGCTGACAGAAGGATAACGGGAGAATTCATAGCCGACCTGACTGGAGAGACTCCTGTGATTTCCACTGACGATACAGAAGGCAACACAGTCACAATCAATTTCAGCAATACGGTTTCAGGAGCTACTGGAGAATTCTACATTCCTGCTCCGCTTGGCACTTATGGTTCTGTAACAGCCGAGGTGATGTATGGAGACATACAGCTTGCAAGCAAGACATGGACAAATCTGACAGTAAGCAGGGCAACGCCCAAAAGAGGAACTCTTGATATCGATTACATCGCAGCAATTGATGAACTGCCTTACAATTCACTACAGGATGCCATCAATTCCGCTGACAACCAGACAATTACCCTTGTAAAGAATCTTGTTCTGGAATCACCGGTGGAGATTGCTACCGGAAAGTCTGTCATCCTCGATCTTAACGGACACACATTGTCCGAAACTGCGACTTCAGCTGCCGCTTCGTGCCTTGTAGCAGTGAAAGGCGGAGGAAACCTCACAATAAAGAACGGAACAATTACATATGCTGCTACAACTCCTGATACCGGTTGGGGCGGCGAAGGCCAGCCTCCATATCCTGGTTATGCGAACAATGCCATCAGGAACGAAGGCACGTTGGTCATCGAGAATGCGACAATCGAAAATAAGACCAGCAAAGGAGGAGCATCGTATGTAATTGATAATTATGCAGGAGCAAACCTCACCATCAACGAGGGCGCAGTACTCACCCAGTCCGGCGGAGACATAGCCATCCGTATGTTCAACGTAGGAAGCGGAGCCATCAATGTTACGATAAACGGTGGTGACATCAGCGGCTATCGAGCAGTCTGGATCCAGCTCGCATCGAACAATACCGCTGTGGCTCCTATCATGAACCTGACTGTTACAGGCGGAACACTGACCAGCACCGAGCAGACATATAACCAGGCCGTCTACTCATACAGCTATGGCAACGACATGAAGAATGTCCTGATCGATGTCAGCGGAGGCACATTCAACGGCGACATCGCACTGACTGGAGGTGCAAACAAGACCAACCTTGAGACGCTCAACATCAGCGGCGGCTTGTTCAACGGCCAATGGGGATTCTACAGCTATGGCGCCGACGAGAAGGCACTGGAAGCGATAACAGTCACCGGAGGAACCTTCATGACCGATCCTAGCTATTATCTGGATGCCAGCTACACAGCAATTGAGAGCGGAGGTGTCTGGAGTGTTGTTCCAGCGCAATAAGATTTGCATATGAGAATAAAAAGGGCTTGCGGTAGTTCCGCAAGCCCTTTAATACTATGCCTAATCTTCAACTCCAAGTTTCTTCGGGAGGTAGTCAAAAAAGAAATCAAGCAATACCAGAGCAAGGATTGTGGAAATGAAGATTGCCAAAAGTTCCTTAAATGTAAATACAGGCACCCTTCCCAGCAAGGCTGTTATAATTGATGCTATTGCCGTATATAGCAGCAGTCGCTTCGAATACTTGCCCTTCTTTTTTGTCTTCGGGTTCTCTTCCGGCTGAGAAAAATCGTACTCTCCCCTAAGTTGTGCTATACCTATCGGGATAACACACAGCATTCCTATATTGATTATAAGAAAAGGCTCAAGACCTTCCTCGGGCACTGTAATAGCGCAAAATAAACTTATGCCATAGCTAATCACAGCAATTATCCAAAATACGATCCACCAAAATTTCCTTTTCATATTAGCATAATGTGATCTATTAATACTGATCCCAGCTCTTGATCTGGATGTCATCGATGGTCATCGCGCAGAATGCACGGATGAAGGCTGTTGCCAGGCGGGCATTCGTGATGAGCGGGATGTTGTAGTCGATGGCTGCACGGCGTACGTGGTATCCGTTTGTGAGCTCTCCGGTCGAGAAGTTCTTAGGGATGTTCACCACCAGGTCGATCTCCTTGTTCGCGAGCATGTCCATGGCCTGTCTGAACTGTCCGGCAAGCTCTGGATTCTGAGCCTCTGTTGGCCAGATCACGCGCTCGGCAGGAACACCGTTCTCGTTGAGATACTTGGCTGTACCCTCTGTTCCGTAGAGGTTGTAGCCTCTCTGGTGCAGGAGCTTGCATGCATTGAGAAGGTCAGCCTTCTGGAGTGCGTTACCAGAAGAGATCAGGATATTCTTCTTAGGAATCTCGTATCCTACTGAAAGCATTGAATTGAGGAGAGCCTCGTTGAAGTCGTCACCGATACATCCTACCTCACCTGTCGAGTGCATGTCCACACCAAGGACAGGGTCAGCCTGCTGGAGACGTGAGAACGAGAACTGCGATGACTTGATACCTACATAGTCAAGGTCGAATGCTGACTTGCGAGGAGCAGCCGGCTTGAGGCCGAGCATAGCCTTTGTAGCAAGCTCGATCATGTTGATCTTAAGCACCTTGGAAACGAATGGGAAGCTTCGTGAAGCACGGAGGTTACACTCGATCACCTTGATGTAGTTGTCCTTTGCGAGGAACTGGATGTTGAATGGACCTGTGATCTCGAGGGCAGCAGCGATCTTCTTTGCGATCTTCTTGATTCTGCGGACAGTCTCGACATAAAGCTTCTGTGGAGGGAACTGGATTGTAGCATCACCTGAGTGTACTCCGGCGAACTCGACGTGCTCAGAAATCGCGTATGCGATGACCTCACCGCCGTCAGCAACTGCGTCGAACTCGATCTCCTTGCAGCGCTGCATGAACTCTGACATCACGACAGGATGCTTCTCAGACACCTCTGCTGCAAGACCGAGGAAGTTGCGGAGCTCGTCGTGATTGTAGCATACGTTCATCGCAGCACC
>JAZOPY010000074.1:0-3283 GCA_045655825.1 Candidatus Cryptobacteroides sp.
AGTAAAGGGAGAGACAAGAGGTGCCATGACCGATGATCAGGGCCGCTTCAACATCAGCGTTTCTCCTTCAGATGTGCTCGTCGCATCCTTCCTCGGATATCTGGATGAGGAGGTGAAGGTCGGCGACCAGACAAAGATCACAATCAAGCTTGTACCGGCTGAGAACGAACTCGAAGGAGTCGTGAAGGTGGCATACGGTACACAGAGAAAGGCATCCGTAATCGGATCCATCAGTACCGTTGACATGGGCGTGCTCGCACAGTCGCAGGGTAACCTCTCTACCAGCCTTGCAGGTAAGCTTGCCGGTGTGGTAGCTATCCAGAAGACCGGTGAGCCTGGTGCTTCCGCTGATTTCTGGATCCGTGGTGTGAGTACCTTCGGTGCCAACTCGACTCCTCTCATCCTCGTGGACGGCGTGGAGCGTAGCATGGATATGGTGGACACAGAGGATATCGCTTCGCTCTCAATCCTCAAGGATGCGTCAGCTACAGCGCTTTACGGTGTGCGTGGTGCGAACGGTATCGTGCTCATCACAACCCGTCGCGGTGCCGAGTCCAAGCCACAGCTGAGCGTGAAGGTGGAGACCGGTCTCACTTCTCCTGTAAGACTCCCGGAAATGGCGGGCACAGGCGAGTTCATCGACTTCCTCAACAACATGTACATCAACAGCGGCCAGGATGCAATCTTCAATGATTTCGCAAAGGAGCAGTATCTTGCTACGGCAATGGGACTTCCAGGTGCTGACCCTGACCTCTATCCTTCGGTAGACTGGGTGAATGAGACATTCAAGAACCAGGCTATGACCACCAAGGCAAACATCGGTGTGTCAGGAGGTACAAAGAACGTACGATATTATGTCGGCGGTTCATACTATCTTGAGGACGGTATCCTCAATACAGCGGCAAATGACCGTTATGACGCGCAGATGAGCTACCAGAGGTTCAACTTCCGTACAAACGTGGACATCAACCTCACCAAGTCTACAGTGCTCGGTATGAACGTGTCTACTCAGTTCACAGTGAAGAACTCACCGGCTGCAGGTCTTGACGCCCTTCTTACCCAGACAATGACTATGACCCCTACGGCGATTCCGCTCAAGTACTCTGACGGAACCCTCGCTTCGATCAAGGGAACCCCTAACCCATATAACCTCCTCAACGAGCAGGGTTATTCGAATGCGAGCAGCAACGTGGCGCAGTCTACAGTGTCCCTCACCCAGGACTTCTCTGAATTCGTGACTGAAGGTCTTACTGCACGTGTTGCATTCTCTTTCGACGCAACCAACAGCAATACCCTTAACCGCAGCATCCTTCCTAAGACTTTCAGAGCGATCGGAAGAGATGATGCCGGCAATCTCCAGTATGAGGTTATCGATGACTATGCAGGTTACATCACTCTCGGAACATCACACAGCGGTACACGCTACATCAACTTCGAGGGTTCGGTAAACTATGAGCGTCAGTTCGCTTATGCACATCGCGTTAGCGCAATGGTCCTCTACAGTATGCGTTCTCTCTCACACACACACCCAGGTTCGTACATCGCGGCTTTCCCTTATAAGTCGATGGGTGTAGCAGCACGTGCTACATACTCATATAAGGACCGCTACTTCTTCGAGTTCAACATGGGTTACAACGGATCGGAGAACTTCGCTCCAGGTCACCGCTTCGGTTTCTTCCCGGCTGTCGCTGTCGGTTACATGATCAGCAACGAGCCATGGTGGGAAGGCGTATCTGACGTAATCAACCTCCTCAAGATCAAGGCTTCTTATGGTTCTGTAGGTAACGACCAGATCGGTGGTAGCCGTCGTTTCGCATACAACACAACCATCAACACTTCTGCAACAGGTGCAGCTTGGGGTACAATTCCAAACTCATCTGCAACAGGTTACACTACAGTAGGCGGTATCACAACTGCTGAAATGGGTAACTCGGAGGTAGAGTGGGAGCAGGCTACAAAGAGCAACGTCGGTATCGAGCTCGGTCTCTTCAATGACCTCACCATCCAGGCTGACCTCTTCCGCGACTACCGTGACGGCATCTTCCTCATGCGTCAGTCGACTCCTTCGGCGATCGGTCTTCAGAAGGACCAGTACGTGAATATCGGAGAGATGCTCAACCGAGGTTTCGATATGTCGGTAGAATATGACCACACTTTTGCCAACGGATTCAACGTTTCAGCAAGAGGAAACTTTACATTCAACCGTAACCGCCTCATCTACGATGACCAGCCTACGCCTGTCGAGGAGTACCTCAGCAACGTAGGATTCGCCTACAACCAGAGAAAGGGTCTGATTTCATGCGGTCTCTTCGAGAGCCAGGAGGATATCGACAACTGGCCTACCCAGACATTCGGTGACGTTCAGCCGGGAGACATCAAGTATAAGGATATCAACGGTGACGGCCAGGTTGACCAGTATGATATGGTTGCTATCGGTTACACAGCTATCCCTGAGATCAACTACGGTTTTGGTGTAAGCCTCGGTTACAAGGGCGTCGATGTGTCGGTGTTCTTCAGCGGAGTCGGCAACGTGACCCGTCAGATCGGTGGTTCTAACCTCTACGGTGCTTCATCATCACCTCAGCTCACAGGACAGGTGTTCCAGGATGTGGCAAGAAACCACTGGACAGTAAGCAATCCTAATCCGAATGCTCCATATCCAAGACTTGGAACAACACGCTCCAACAACAACGTCCAGACTTCTGACTACTGGACACGTGACATGAGCTTCCTCCGTCTGAAGAACGCCGAGATCGGATACACTTTCCCTAAGAAGTGGACAAAGCAGGCAGGCATCCAGGCTCTCCGCCTCTATGTGGCAGGAACCAACCTCCTCACCTTCTCGGAGTTCAAGCTTTGGGATCCTGAGCTCGAGACAGCTACAGGTGCAAGATACCCTATCACACGTAACGTAAGTCTCGGATTGAACATCAACTTCTAACCAGCGAGAAAACTTAAAGTTTTCGAAGCCGTCCCGGGTAGGGACGAAAATATATAAAAAGATGAAAAAATTAATATATACATTATCAACATTCGTTGTGCTTGCGCTCGGTGCCGTGTCTTGCGACTCCTACTTCGATGTGGAGCTCCAGGACCAGGCTACCATCGAGGAGATGTTCAGCAAGAGAGGAACAGCCCGTCAGCTTGCAGCACACATGTATGCCTACCTTCCTAAGGAGGAGAATCCTGTGGACGCTACCACTGAGGGAGGTTTCTCAGGCCGTACGGATGCACGTCAGGTAAATGCTTCGGCATATGCCAACAACGTGTTCGACCTCCGCGT
>JAZOPY010000075.1:0-8947 GCA_045655825.1 Candidatus Cryptobacteroides sp.
GGGCCCGGCTATGAACGGTATATGGAAGACAGTAGAGAAGATTGCTCCAACTGATGCAACGGTGCTCATTACTGGTGAAAACGGTACCGGTAAGGATGTGCTTGCTGGAGAAATTCACAGAATGTCGGACAGGTCTCTCAGACCTATGGTATGCGTGGATGCCGGAGCTATCACAGAGACTCTGTTTGAGAGTGAACTCTTCGGCCATGTGAAAGGCGCATTTACTGATGCGCATACAGATCATGTCGGCAAGTTCGAGCAGGCCAATGGAGGAACGCTGTTCCTTGATGAGATCGGAAACATCCCTCCGCACCTGCAGGCAAAGTTGCTGCGCGCTCTTCAGAACAGATACATCACAAGAGTCGGTGACGATAAGTCCATACCGGTAGACATCAGGCTCATCTGCGCTACAAACAAAAACCTGAAGCAGATGGTCGCTGAAGGCAAGTTCCGCGAAGACCTGTACTATAGAATCAACACATTCGAGCTGCATCTCCCTGCCCTGCGTGAAAGGACTGATGAGATCCTTCCGTTGGCAGAGATATTCGTGAATAAGTTTGCGGAAAAATACAGGCGTAACGTGCAAGGCTTGTCAGCCGAGACGGTTGAACTCCTTAAGGGACATTTCTGGAGCGGAAACATCCGCGAGCTTTCAAACTGCATCGAGAAGGCCGTCATTCTTTCCGAGAATGAGTTGCTGACCGCAGCTGACATAGAGATAGTTCCGGCAAGGACGTCAGGATCTATAGAAATAACAAGTACGGACACGCTGGAGGAGACAGAAGAGAAAGCAATACGTGCGGCCATGGCCCGCTTTGGAGGCAATCTGTCTATGGTAGCGAAGTCATTGGAAATCAGCCGTCCTACTCTTTATGCAAAGCTGAAGAAGTACGGGATATAGAAGATTGCCACGGCTCTTCGAGCCTCGCAATGACGTTAAACCGACACCCCAACGTCACAACCAACATAACAACGTTAAACCTACATCACAACGTCATCCCCGACATAATCAACACAACCGACATCACAACGTCATCCCCGACCTGATCGGGGATCCGAAACATGACAGATATTCATATCATACTGCTAGTTGCAGCGACAGCCATAGCGTCTGCCGCCATTGCGACATTAACGACATCCCGAAAGATGCGTCGCAAGGTGTCGTACATGCTGGACGCACTTGAAGACAAGGAACTGAACTTCCGCTTTGACGAAAGACGCCTCCGTGGACGGAAGTTCAACAAGACTCTCAACCGCCTGCGCAACATCTTCGACAAGGAGAGACACGAGATCATTGAACAGGAGAAGTATTTCGGACTGATGCTGGACCATGTGAAGACCGGAGTTGTGGTTGTCGAGGACAGCGGCCGTGTAAACTATTGCAACAAAACTGCGCTGGAGATTCTGGGCGTTGCAACATTCGGACATATCCGTCAGCTGCGCAGCGTAAGCGACTCACTCTATGAAATATTCCAGTCGATTACTGATGGCGTCGAAGAAAGGGCCAGCTACTACAATGAGTCCGGAAAGATGACGATTGCCCTTACGGCTTCTGCCGCGACCATCGGAAAGGATCATGTACGTGTCATTGCGTTCAACGATATCAGCAACGAGATTGCGGAAAACGAGCAGGAGTCATGGTCAAAGCTGATCAGGGTCCTGACCCATGAGATCATGAACACCATTACGCCTATCGCTTCGCTCAGCGACACATTGCTGACTTTCGATGGTGTAGATGAAGATATCAAGAATGGTCTCAGCACTATTTCAGAGTCTTCAAAGAGCTTGATCAAATTCGTGGACTCATATAGAAATCTTACCCGAGTAGCTCCGCCTGTGAAGAAAGCCTTCTACTTCAGAGAGCTCGCAGAGAGGGTCATAAGCCTGACCAGAGAACAGGCTGCGACGAACGGTGCCGTATGCACATTTGAGGAAATGTCGGAAGACATAATCCTGTATGCCGACGAGGGTCAGATAACACAGATACTCATCAACCTTGTCAAGAATGCAGTCCAGGCGGAAGCCAAGAACATCGAGATAACCGCCGAAATCAATCTTTCGGAACATATCATCATCAATGTGACCAACGACGGCCTTCCGATCAGCAAGGAAAGTCAGGATGAAATCTTCGTTCCATTCTATACTACCAAACAGGAAGGCACCGGTATCGGTCTCAGCCTTTCACGCCAGATCATGAGACTGCACAACGGCACCCTGTCACTCACCAGAAGTGATGCTTCAAGTACTATCTTCACATTGATATTCAGATAACATCCATTTCTACGCATCACCTAAACAACTAGCTATCAACAAGATAAACGATTAAGGGTCGGAGAATTTTCCGACCCTTAATCAGCTAAAATGCTAACCCTCAGCGAGTTATCTGACACAGCAAAAGACGCAGAAAATTAAAATCTGAATACAACGCCTATTGACAGATCATCGTCAAATGTGATGGCATCGTCGCCTCCTATGACGCCGGCAAGAACCAGATCTCCATCAGTTGTACCGGTAACAGCCAGGCCAGCGAAGCCGAGGTTGGCCTTCAGGGTGAGATGTCTGGTAGCATCGTATGTCAGCACAGGAGTGATGTATCCGGCATAAGTCTTGAAATCCGCATGTTCCTGTTCCGGCGCGAACTGCACTCCCACCTCTGCCCATACAGCAAACCTGTTGACCCGCAGAGGGGCGTATGCGAAATAAGGATTGGCTGTAAAAAGATTGACAGAAGTCTTGGTCTCATGAAGATAAGGGCTGTCCACCTCGGAAAATGATTTACCGTAAGACACGCGCAAGCCGACTGCCCATCTGTCATTGAATGCAAATCCGACTTCAGGGCTCAGATCGACAGCCCACGCCTTGGTGGCGGTGCTTGGAGACTCACTATATGCACCGCTGATCGATCCGCCGAGATAGAGCTGCGCCTGAGCAGCATAGGACGCTGTAAGCATAACAGCGACTATCAAGATTCTAGTAATTGTCTTCATTATATGTATGATTTTGCTATGATTACATTTGGTGTTTCATGTTGCCGAATATCGACAGCTGCTCGTTGATCTCCTCGTATGTGAGGCCTGTAACATCAAGGCGGAGATATAGTTTGCCATCAGTTGTGGTTCCGTTGATCATAGAGTTGTCCAAAGTGACCAACTCCCAGCCATGCATTCCAAGCCAGTTGAGAGCGGCGATCTGAGAATTGAAAAATCTCTTGTTGCCTTCGGAATCCTTAAGAATGTCCGGTCCGCCAAGCTGACCGTAATCAACATGAAGCGTCACCCTCCACTCCTTGCTCTCCCTCGTATAATTTCCAATCGTTTCCTCAACTACCATCTTATCGCCACCAAACAGAATGCTGCAATAGAGATAAGAACGATGCTTGACCTCCTGCTGAGCAGAAGCATTATGTGCGGAAATGCACATTAAGAAAGCGACAGCCACCATCGGCAGCACATTAACAAATCTTTTCATGATAAACAAGTATTTATGATTCCTATCATAGATGCATCAATATACCGTTCCGTTACATAAAGGGGACGTAAACTGAACTAATTCTTTGGAGCTGTGACATTTTTTCTGGTTTTTGTGACACAGCTCCATGGATTTTCGGCACTTTTGGGCTGATTTCGCCATAGCTGTGACATTTTTTGCTCAAAATCTGTCACAGCCCTCGGCCGAGTGGTCTTCATCACAGCACCAGATCCATGGATGTAATGGGCGAAATTGCTCCAAAGGCACCGATGCCGCCGATCACATTGGTGTACGGATATATGGCGGCCTGACCGTATTCCGAGAAATCATTCATTATCATATTGAAGTCAGCCTCGACGCAGCGCCAACACTCCTGCGACATCTTGAGCAGTTCTATATGGTATGTATATTTCGGGTCACCAGGGTAATACGGCACAAGAAACTCCTTGGTAACTCTCTCGCCATCAAAATCCACATCAGAAAAAGCAATCATGCAGGCACTTGGACGCCTATAGGCAGCCTCACCGAATGTATAATACAGCTGCACAAGCATAGGATGGCTGTCCATATTCACCGAAAGGGACTGAAAGTCCTTCTGGTTGACAAAATACTCTGCCCTGCTATAGACATCCTGATAACTGCGGAATATCCACACGGCGTAGTAATCCCTGTCAGAAGGATCATCTGTAAAGGTAAGCCTCACACGCATGGCTTCAGGATCACCCATCCAGCCTCCGGAATTCGGAGCACTCATAGCCAGATATTGATCAAGATCTATGTCCACCTCCTCAAGCCCAACAATAAAATCAGGGAATGCCTCAGGCACAACGGTTGAAGCCATTACAGAAGGCAATTCAGGATGACTGGCCTCTACATCAAGTCTGCATCCGGGCTCAAATTTCTCCGTAGTAAAGAAGGCTCTATCAGGAAAAGTGCTCGACACGCCATGATTCCTATGCAGAAACACATCCTTTCCATCAGCCTTAAGTCTCACCCTGATCAATCCCAGATCCACCACATCGGAACTTCCGACCGGCAAAGCGGCGTCAACATTTACAACCGTCGTATCACCAAGTCCGACAAGCGACTGTAAGACTATGCGTCCTGTCTCATCAGCAGACCTTTTTATGTCGATTTCATATTCACATGACATTGCCGCCAGCACTGTCAACATATATACAATCTTTCTCATTTCTTGAATTTCAAAGTATAACTGAATGTCGGTATGATAGGAAGAAGGCCTAACGCCTCGAACTTATCCTGCGTACTCCACACAACCAATGCATTCATCCTGCAGTATACGTTGTAGATGCTTAGGTTCCAGATTGCCTCGTTTCCTCTCCTGGTGGTCTTATGAAAATTGAAACCGGCATCAAGCCTGTGATAGTCAGGCAGCGATACGTTATTGGGAGCGGTATACTCATAGTTGGTCGAAGGCGAGGTATGAGATGCCACGGTATACCTGTCGCCCGAGTGCCAGTTCCATCCCAGATACATCTCGAAACGATCTGTGAACCTATGGCTTACAGAAAGATTCAATCTGTGTCTGTTATCCAGCCTGTCGGGAAACCATGTCGGGAATAGTTCTTCAAAGAAGCGCTCGCTCCATGACAAGGTATAATTTACGGCCGCATGAGTCTTGACGGTATTATACACCACAGACGCTTCCATTCCGTATGCCCTACCTCTTCCTTCTACATATGAATGTTCCCAGTTCCTGATCGGAGGGAAAAGACGATAGCCTTTGTATTCCCGTATATGCTCCATTGTCTTGTAGAATCCTTCGACACCAATCGAGATGTTATATGGCAGAACGAAACTTGTTTCGAGAGCCACCTGTCTTGAAAGCATCGGTTCAATTTCTGCAGTCGATGGCATCCATACAGCTGACGGAAGATCAATGAACGTCGTGGTCAGACGATGGGCGAACTGATTCATCTCAGTGTATGAAGCCTTGACCGACCACATTTCGATAGGCTTGAAACAGATTGCCGCACGAGGTTCGACGCGTGCGTATGTCCGTCCCTTGACTCCGAAAAGCACTGCACGCAGACCAATGTCCGCAGCAAACCAGTCGGTTGGAGTCATCTGATCTTGAGCATAAAGCGCCGTTTCCGTTCCAAAATACCTTTCCGCCATTTCTCCGTATGATATCGGAGCATCATCCGAAGCCAAACGGGTATACCAGCTCTGCTCCGGGGTGTAGATGTGAAAAAGATGTTCCAGTCCATATTTAAGCTTATGCTCAGGGTGCAATGCATAACTGAAGTCAGCCTTCAGGCCTATATCATGAATACCTGAAATCCAGTCTTCATAAACCTCATCTGCAGACGCCTGCTCGTAGGTTTTCACCTTATCCCAATCCATACGGGCCCTGTGGTGGGTATAATACACCTTTGCAGAATAATCCATCCTCTCACCGATGGAATCCTGCACATCGGCATAAGCCAGAATGTTGCCCCATCTGAACTTATAAGTCATCTTCTGGTCCGAGACTCCTTCCGTCACACTGACTAAATCACTTCCGGCAACGGCTCCCACACGCAGTACGCCGGTATCGGAAAGCTTGTGAGTCACCTTTGCATTGAAGTCAGTCATAGCGTATCTTGCCCATAGTTCGCTGGTCGTCTCATCGCGTCGTGAATTATAGATTGCAAGGGCTGGCGCACTCAGCACATCAAGCCAGCTTCTCCTCAATGCAACGTTGAACGATGTCCTGTCCTTCTTGATCGGGCCTTCATACTGGAATGCTCCGTTGATCAGACCGACAGTGAAACTACCCTTGTAATCCGTCATGCTTCCGTCACGGGAATTCACCTCAACGACAGATGATAGTCTGCCTCCGTATGAAGCCGGAAAGCCGCTCTTATAGAAGTTGACATTGTCGACAATATCTGTATTGAATGAGGAATAAAGTCCGGCCAGATGACTGACTGAATACAGCGGGACCCCATCATACAGATATAGATTATCATTACCTGTTCCGCCATGCACATACAGTCCGTTCATCAGTTCAGTACCTCCAGCGACTCCGGGCAAAGACTGCAGCGCCTTCAGCACATCAGGTGCGCTCAATACTGCGAATCCTCTACTGAAAGCAGAGGCGTCGACATATTCAAATCCCGTCTGTGCAGGCGAATTCCTTCCGGACAGATATGCCGTAACCCTTGACTCTGCAAGCGTATCCCTCTTCTCTTCAATGAAGATGGTATAGTCCCTGGGCTTTTTTCTCTTGTCAACCTGTGTAAGGACTATATATTTCTTCATTATCTCGTATTCGATGTTAGTGCCGGCGAAGAGGGTCTGCAGGCATTCATCCAGAAGAGCAGAATGCTCCTTCCTGCTGCCCTTGATGACATCCTTCATCGGCCTGCCAGAATACGGCACATTGATCTCTATCGCTGAATCATACACGAAGTTCACACCCAGTGACTCGTGGATGACCTCCATCTCGGATTTGAGAGTCCTGCTCTGCTGTGCGCTTGCAGGGGCTATGGCTAAGAAGGCCATAGCGAGAGTTGTTGTAATTAATAATAGTACGTGCTTCATTGTCAAGTCGTTTGGGAATCTCTGTCCCATCTTCAAAAGATTATTTCTTGAAGATGTGTACATCCAGTGCAGACTCTATGAGGCTGATGATAAGGTCAAGGTCTTCGGCGTAGAACTCTCCGCTGAGCTGCTTGTCAAGGTCAGTCGCTGCGAACGACACCTTGTAGTACTCAGAAAGAGTCTCAAGCACCTCTCTGAGAGGTGTCTTGTCGAAGATGAACGACCCACGCTGCCATGCTATGGAGTTGACGTCTGGCTCCACTGCAATGACAGGGACATTTTCGTATGGCGAAAGAGTCGCCTGCATGTCCTTTGTCAGGATCACACCTTCGGCATCCGAAGACTTTGCAAACAGTACCTTACCTTCTGTCACATAGACTTCCTTGACCGATGAACCGGCATCCACCATGAACTTTGTTCCGAGCACTCTTACGAACGCACCGTCCGAAGTGATTTCAAACGGCACGGCCTCGTCACGTGCTACTTCGAAATAAGCCTTTCCTTCAAGCTGAGTCTTACGAGGAGACTTCTCGCTGTAGGTGAGCTTTGATCCCGGCGCAAGGGTAACTTCTGTTCCGTCAGGAAGAGTATATTCCTGCACCTGAGCACGAGCCATGAGCTGGATCTGCTGGCCATTGTCACGGAAGAGGAACACACAAAGCACCACGGCAGCGGCTGCTGCCACCATGCCTGACACCCATGGCAAGACTCTTCTGCGAGACTTCCGGACTATGCCATGAGCCTCATTGAAGCGGTCGATCGCCTTCTGAGTATCGAACTTTCCTTCCTGATAGTGTTTCAGGACGAAGTCCATGTGTTTATCCTCAAAGTCTGACATAATTAAGATCTAAGATTCCGTTAATCCGACATTAAGATGGAAGTGTTTTGAAAAAGTACTATATTATTTGAAAAATTTATGCAAAAAAGAACATGTAAATTTTATGAACACCCTCCTTCAGGACTTTCAAGGCCTTGCTGATCTGGTTCCTTACCGTATTGACTGACAGATTCAGTTCTTCGGCGATCTCCTCATATTTAAGTCCGTCACGCTTGCTGAGGATGAAGACCTCGCGGCATTTTTCCGGAAGGGAGTCTATCGCAGTCCAGAGCTTGGCCTCATTCTGTGATCGCTCCTCCGCATCGTCATCGTCAATGATTCCGTAGGTGTCGTATGGTTTTAGGGATTCAGTAGGAATGCCTTTCTTACGAAGATGGTCCAGACAACGGTTTCGCACCATCATATATAAATAGGACTTGCGGTTGAGTACGTGTGTACCTTCCTGGAGTTTCTCCCAGAGTGCGGCATAGCTTTCCTGAACGATGTCCTCCGACAGATCGACATCCTGAATATAATGCAGAGCATATAGACAGAGCGGCCTGTAGTTGTAGCGGAACAGGTCGTCAAAGTTTATGTTATTGTCTATCTGGGGCATGCTCTCCTTATATTGAACTTACAAATATAGGAGATTTAATTTGAAATGTGATTCTAGCAACTCAGGTATAGGATTTGTAATAATGAATTCCGAATAGTTTTTTCATAGGTTAAGTTTTAGGTTAGAGGTGTCCTGCGATGGGAATTGCAGGGCATCTTTCTTTATATGCGTCAAAATTCTTCGCTATTTCTGAAAGGAATCGGTAAATTTGGTGTCTAAAGGGTAGAACAAAAGAAAAACACTGATGGACAACATTGAATTTGAACCTGAGTGCAAGTCGAGAGGAATGGAAACCGGTTTACATTCCCAAGGCGAAGCCTCAGTTGCCCTTGAAAGGGAATTTACCAGAATGGTCAAGGAGCACAGGAAGACCATATATACGGTCTGCTACTTCTTCTCCAAGGATGCGGATGAGGTGAACGACCTGTTCCAGGAGATACTGATCAACTTGTGGAAGGGTTTTCCGAAGTTCCGCGGAGAGAGTTCGCACAGGACGT